>LAQA01000030.1:18824-32454 GCA_000981625.1 Flavobacteriaceae bacterium ASP10-09a | reverse complement strand
TTGTTGTTAGGAATTGCTTTTTTAGTGATTTCTTTGGTGAATCCTAAAATGGGATCTAAACTAAAAACGGTAAAAAGAGAAGGTGTAGATGTCGTTTTTGCTTTGGATGTATCAAGAAGTATGTTGGCGGAAGATATTGCGCCTAACCGATTAGAAAAAGCAAAACAAATTATTTCTAAGATCATTGATAAGTTAGGAAGTGATCGAGTTGGTATTATTATTTATGCAGGTAATTCTTATCCGCTTTTACCAATAACAACAGATCATGCAGCTGCTAGTATGTTTTTGCAAAATGCAAATCCAGATATGGTTTCTAGTCAAGGAACAGCCATTAGTGAAGCATTGGAATTAGCAAAAACCTATTATAATAACGATGAGCAAACCAACAGGTTTTTAGTCATTATTTCTGATGGTGAAGACCATCAAGAAGAAACCAAACAAGTAGCTCTAAATTTGGCTAATGAAGGTGTTAAGATTTATACTGTTGGTGTTGGGGCAGAAAAAGGTGGCCCAATTCCTATACGTTTAAACGGCGCTATAAATGGCTACAAAAAAGACAATAAAGGAGAAACTGTAATTACCAAACTAATGCCTAAAGTTTTACAAGGAATTGCAGATGCAGCTAATGGAGAGTATATCGATGGAAATGTTACTGAAATTCCTGTAAAAAAGATTTCAGAAATTATTACAAATGCACAAAAAAGTGAATTTGAAACAAAACAATTTTCTGATTACAAAGATCAATTTCAATGGTTTCTAGCAATAGGAATTTTATTTTTAATTTTAGATGTTTTCTTGTTTGATAAGAAAACAAAATGGTTAAGAAAAGTTGATTTATTTAATGAAGAAAAGGTAAAAAAATAAAAAATGAAACTTTTACAAAACATCCTTATTTTATGCTTGATGCTATTTTCATCAACAAGTATTCTTGCGCAAAAAGATTCTATTGCTTTACAACGTAAAGCTAGAAAAATGGTGAGACAAGGCAATGAATTGTATCAACAAAAACAATACACAGACGCTTCTGTCGCCTACAGAAAAGCCTTAGATAAAAGTTCATATTATGACAAAGCAAATTATAATTTAGGCAATGCTTTGTATGAAAACAAAAACTTTAAAGAAGCTGTACCTCAATACGAATTAACGGCAAAAACTGCCACAGATAAATACACTAAATCAGAAGCGTACCATAATTTAGGCAATTCTATGATGGAAACTAAAAACTACCAAGGTGCTGTAGACGCTTATAAAAACTCATTAAGAAATAATCCTAATGATGATGAAACTCGTTATAATTTAGCGGTAGCTCAAGATAAACTAGAGAAAGAAAAGCAGAAAAATAAAGACGATAAAAAAGATAAAGACAAGAATAAAAAAAATAAAGACGATAAAAATAAGGACAAAGACAAGGACAAGAAGGAAGGTGATGACGACAAGGATAAAAAGGACGATAAAAAGAAAGACGACGAAGGAGATAAAAAGAAGGACCCTAAAAAAGACAATAAAAAAGATCAGAAAGAGAAGCCTAAACCTCAACAAGGGAAAATGTCTCCTCAACAAATTAAGCAACTATTAGAAAGCTTAAATAATGAGGAAAAAAAGACTCAAAAGAAGATGAATGCTAAAAAGGCAAAGGGCAAAAAAATAAAACAAGAAAAAGATTGGTAATAGCCCATCTTTAATGCTCTTTAAGGAGAAGAAAAATCATATTTTTGAAAATTCTTTTAATACATCTTATTAGAAATTACAGTTCGTTGTTAAATAAAAAATTAAGAAAGAGTATTTCTCCTTTTTGGAGATGTTAAGAGAAGTAAGTATGAAGTTGAAATTTTACATATCAATATTTATAAGCTTATTATCACTTTCAATTGTTGCACAAGAAGCAGAATTAAAAGTTAAAGTGAGTAAAAATAAACTAGGTTTAAACCAACGTTTACGCATAGAGTTTTCTATGAACAAACAAGGTGCCGATAATTTTACGCCTCCAGATTTTAAAGGCTTTAGAATTATCCAAGGACCAAGTCAATCTGTTAGCCAATCTTGGATTAACGGGAAAGTAAGTTTTTCTCAATCTTACACATATATAATAAAACCAAAAAGGCAAGGAGAACTTATTATTAGTCCTGCAAATATTAAGTATAGAGGAAAAAATTTAAATTCAAAAATGATGAAAATCATTGTTTTGAAACCTGTTGATGTTGCTGAAAACCCGAATGACCCAAATTATATAGCGCAACAAAACATACATTTAGTAGCAGAAGTTTCTAAATCTAAACCTTTTGTTGGCGAAGGAATCTATGTAGAATACAGGTTATATGTAAGCGAAAATATCAGTGTTTATGATACCTCAGTAACAGAAGCTCCACAATATAATGGCTTTTGGAATCAAGAAATTAGAATAAATGGTTTCCCTGTAAAAATGGGAAAATATAATAATGAAAACTACAGATATATTGTACTTCAAAAAGCATTATTAATTCCTACAAAAACAGGAAAACTTACAATTGACCCCATGAAAATGGATATTGTTATTGGGGTTCCAACGGGGAGAGTTGACTTTTTTGGAAATGTAATCACAAAAAATATTAAAAAAGAATTTGCCTCTACTAAAAAAATTATCAGACCTAAAGGTCTTCCTTTAGAAAATAAGCCAGAAAATTTCACAGGTGCTGTTGGGCAATTTAAATTTGATGTTTCTTTGAGTAAAAATGCTTTAAAGGCAAACGAATCATCACAAATAAAAGTAGTTGTATCTGGTAAAGGAAATTTAAAATTATTTGAATTACCAACGGTAAAAACTCCCGCTGAATTAGAGAAATATCAACCAGAGAGAAAAGAAAGAGTTCGAGTTGCTGCTAATGGAATTACTGGTTCAGTAACTGATATTTATACCGTTGTACCTCAGTATAAAGGAAAATATAAAATACCAAATGTTGCTTTTTCTTATTTTAATCCTGATACAGGAAAATACAAAACTATTGATACAGAAGATTTGTTTGTTGATGTTTTAGAAGGAAAAGAATTAATCACAAATAAAAAAAGTAATACGATACAAAAACAAAAAGTGGTTTCTACTGGTAAGAATTTTAGATATATTCAAACAAAAAGCAAATTTGTAGCTGAAGAAACTCCAGATTTCTACAAATCTAACTTATTTTACTTATTGCTATTTCTTCCTTTATTAATTATTCCTCTAGGAATTATTATTGCCAAAAATAACGAGAAACGCAACAGTGATGTTATTGGGAGAAAACAAAGAAAGGCAGAAAGATTGGCTAAAAAATACTTATCTGAAGCACAAAAACAGTTAGGTGAAAAAGAAGCTTTCTATGAAGCATTAGAACGTGCTTTACACAATTATTTAAAAGCGAAATTAGGTATTGAAATTGCTGATATTAGTAAAGAGAAAATAGCTCAAATTTTACAACAAAAAAATGTTGATGAAAATACTATAAAACAATTTATAGAAGTTTTAGAACATTCAGACCTTGCACGTTATTCCCCAATAACAAATACAGAAATGAAGCAAGAATTTGAAAGAGCAAAACTAGTAATCGTTCAATTAGATAAACAGTTATAAGATGAAAAAAACCCTGTTTTTATTACTGATAATTACAAATATAATCACTGCTCAAACTGCAAGTGAATCCTTCTCTTCTGCAAATGATTTATACAAAAACGAAAAGTTTGAACAAGCAATAGCATTGTACGAAAAAATAGAAGACCAAGGTTTAGTTTCATCAGAATTACACTATAACTTAGGCAACTCTTATTACAAATTAAACAAGGTTGGTCCCTCGATTTACCATTATGAAAAGTCTTTAAAATTAGACCCTTTAAACGAAGATGTGAAAAATAATTTAGTTTTTGCGAAACGTTTAGCATTAGATAATATTGAAGAATTGCCAAAAACAGTATTTCAAAAATTTAATAAAAACTACTTACAAATGCTTTCTTACAATCAATGGGCAATTGTCACTATTGTATTTTCTATATTAGGAAGTTTGTTTTTTTTATTATTCTATTTTGCAGTATCTCCTTCTAAAAAACGCTTTTACTTTGTAATAAGTGCTTTAAACTTTATTCTTCTGATTACCTCTTCTTTAATTACTTACAATCAATATTTACATTCTAATAATAACAAAGAAGCTATTGTATTTGCTAAAAAAACAGCAGTAAGAAATGCCCCAACTTTAAATTCTGAAGAAGTTTTTACCCTTCATGAGGGCACAAAAGTTTTGGTGTTAGATAACTTAGATGACTGGAAAAAGATAAAATTAGCTGACGGTAAATTAGGTTGGATTATTGCTGATGAAATAAGGCTTTTAAGCGATTTTTAATTATTATAATTACAATTATTTAAAAAACCTTTCTTATTTTTGCACAACTATAATATAGATTCTGTTATTGAGAGTTAAAATTGCACTTTTTTTCACATTCCTCTTTTCAATTTTATTAATTACACCATCAGTAATTAGTTTAATCGATGATAGCCAGCATATTGCTTTTTTTCTTGACATGAATGAAGAAGAGGAAAACAAAGGAAAAGAAACTTCAAAAGATTTAGAAGTTAAAATTCATCCGACAGACTCTTTTGGAACTTTATTATTAGACGGAATTCAAAAAAAGAGAAATGTACGTTTTCAATCTAAAAACTACACTTCAGAATATCCAAAAAAAACAACTCCACCACCAGAATTACTGTCGTAACATATCGTTAATTAAGACAAATTCAATCATCTTTTAAATTTAAAATACTCTAAATAAAATTATTTAGAGATAAAATTATATACATATATGTTTAAATATATTAAAAACGATTTACCTGCAAGTATTGTGGTATTTTTTGTAGCACTACCTTTGTGTTTAGGTATTGCATTAGCAAGTGGCGCACCTCTTTTTTCTGGATTAATTGCAGGAATTATTGGTGGAGTAATCGTAGGTTTCTTAAGTGGATCTAAAATAGGAGTGAGTGGACCAGCTGCAGGTTTAGCAGCCATCGTTTTAACTGCAATTGGCACGTTAGGTGGTTATGAAAACTTCTTAGTTGCTGTTGTTCTAGGGGGTGTTATTCAATTAATCTTTGGCTTTTTAAAAGCAGGAATTATAGGGTATTATTTTCCTTCTTCTGTTATTAAAGGAATGTTAACAGGAATTGGAATTATCATAATTCTAAAACAAATTCCTCATTTTTTTGGGTATGATGCAGATCCTGAAGGTGATTTAACTTTCTTTCAAGTTAATGGAGAAAACACATTTTCAGAAATTATCAACTCTATAAACAACATTAATTTAGGTTCTACTTTAATTGGAATTATTAGTTTAGGTATACTATTACTATGGAGTAGTGTTTTATCAAAAAAAGGAAAAGTTTTTCAAATAGTACAAGGTCCTTTAGTTGCTGTAGTCATTGGTATTGTTTACTTTTTTGTAACAGCATCTAATTCTAAATTTGGCATTAGCGCCTCTCATTTAGTAAGTGTTCCTGTGCCAGATAATTTAGATTCTTTTTTAAGTCAATTTAGTTTCCCGAATTTTAACGCAATTTATAACCCCGATATTTGGGTGGTAGCATTTACAATTGCCTTGGTTGCAAGTTTAGAAACCTTATTATGTGTAGAAGCTACAGATAAACTAGATCCTCATAAAAATGTAACACCAACAAATAGAGAATTACTGGCACAGGGAGCTGGTAATATTATTTCTGGTTTAATTGGTGGTTTACCAATTACACAAGTAATTGTAAGAAGTTCTGCAAATATTCAATCTGGAGGAAGAAGTAAAATGGCAGCTATAATTCATGGTTTCTTGTTACTAATTTCGGTAATTTTAATACCGACTTTATTAAATAAAATTCCATTATCCGTTTTAGCAGCAATTCTTTTTATAGTAGGCTATAAATTGGCAAAACCTTCTCTATTTAAACAAATGTATAAGTTAGGATGGAAACAGTTTATCCCTTTTACAGTTACTGTTTTGGGAATTGTTTTTATTGATCTTTTATACGGTATCGGTTTAGGACTTGCTGTTGGTATTGTGGTGATATTAATGAAAAGCTACCAAAACTCTCATTTCCTACATATTGAAAATAAAAGCAATGGAAAACATAAAATAAAAATGACCCTTGCAGAAGAGGTTACATTTTTTAATAAAGGGGCTATCATTAAGGAATTAGATAGTTTACCAAGAGACAGTTGTTTAGAACTTGATTTACTTAAGACTAGATATTTGGACAATGATATTATAGAAATTTTAGAAGATTTTGCATTTAAGGCAAAAGAAAGAAACATTGACATCAAATTAATTTCAAAACGAGGTATTATTGAAAATCCTACAAGTTTTATTGAATTCTTTGAATTAAGACCAAAATCAAATATTAGTTTAAGTTAAGATATCATGAAAATAAATAAATATAAAATTTTAGTACTCTCAGATTTAAATAAATCTACAAGTAAAACGATAAAAAGCAGTATAAGTTTAGCTAAAATAGTGGATGCTGATGTTAACTTTTTTTATGTAAAAAAACCAACAGAAGTTGTTGAAAAAGAAAGTCAATTATCTGCAATGAGAACTATAAATAAAGAATATTTTTCTATCGATAAAAAGATAAAAAGCATAATAGGTCCTATGTCAGAAGAATATAAGATAGCGATAAATCATACCTTTTCTATTGGAAATTTAAAAAACGAAATAGAAAAGCATATAGAGGAGACTAAACCAGATATTATTGTTTTAGGTAAAAGAAAATCTAAAACAGTAAGCTTTATTGGTGATAACATAACATCCTTTATACTTAAAAAACATAAGGGCCCAATTGTAATTATTGATGATAAAAATGAATTAGAGCCAAATAAAGAATTGTCTTTAGGTTTATTTAACTATTCGAAAACGGATGATGATTTTTCAGAAAACATTAAACGTTCTACTCAAAACCCTTTAAAGGCTTTTAATATTGCAAATAATTTAGATTCTTCAAATAATAAAACATTCTTAAAAGATAGCGAAACTGTTGAATATGTTTTTTCTGAAGGAGATAATGTTTTAAAGAATATTTCTAACTATCTATTAAAAAGCAATGTTAATTTACTTTTTGTGAATAGACAAAAAAATAATTCTAATTCGATAAAACAAAACATTAAAGATGTAATTAATAAACTTGATTGCTCACTTATTTTAACAACCTAATAAAAACAATATTTATGAAAGCACATACAAAAGAAACACAAGCAGAAATAACACCTCAAAAATCGTTAACGTTTTTAAAAGAAGGAAATTTAAGATTTCAAAACAACTTAAAAGCAAATAGAAATCTTTTGGAACAAGTAAACGATACTAGTGATGGTCAATTCCCTTTTGCGACTATTTTAAGCTGTATAGATTCTAGGGTATCCGCAGAATTGGTTTTTGACCAAGGTTTGGGAGATATTTTTAGTGTAAGAATTGCAGGGAACTTTGTAAACGAAGATATTTTAGGTAGTATGGAGTTTGCTTGTAAATTAGCAGGAACAAAGCTAATTGTTGTTCTGGGTCACACAAGCTGTGGTGCTGTAAAAGGGGCTTGCGACAACGCTAAAATGGGTAATTTAACGAAGTTACTTGAAAAAATCACACCTGCAGTAAACGCTGTTACAGAACCTAAAGATATCAGTTTAAGAAATTCAAAAAATTTAGAATTTGTAGATACTGTTTCCGAAAAGAACGTTCTTTTAACCATTGAAAGAATCCATAATGAATCTCCAATACTTACTGAAATGGAAAAAAATGGTGAAATTAAAATTGTAGGGGCCATGTATGATGTAAATACAGGTACTGTAAACTTTATTGGATAAGTTTAAGTTTTGAAAAAAGGTGTAATTAAAAAGGCAGTTCTAGTAGCAATACTTTTACTGCCTTATATTACTTTGGGATAGAAAAACAATGTGCTTTTAGTACATGGTTCTATTTAACATAAAATTACATCTCTAAAACTGATAATAAAGGGACGTCTTATTTTACAACAATTTACCAATAGTCAAACTTTTAGTAAAATTAAGTTAGGATATCGTTATCGATTTCAGCAACGTTTTGTAGAATCTAATTTTAAGATGCATTTCGATATTTTTATCTCTAAACATTCCTATAAATATTACGGAAAATAATAAGTATTATTTATCAGCTTACAATGAAGTATTTTTAAATACAAAAACTTCTGTTTTTGAGAGAAATAGACTGTATGGTGGTATTAGATGAAATATAAACACAATTATCAGTATTGAAATAGGCTATATAAATCCATTCTTTGAAAGGTAAAATAGAGACCAATTAAATATAATAACCTTTGTGAATATCTAATTTAAAAGTCTTTGAAATTAAAAGGCAATACTTTCTAGTATTGCCTTTTTTTTTGAACAAATATGAATTAACTTAGTTGCCTTAAAAATACATATATATATTAAACATGAAAAACATTTTTTCAAACATAAAAGGTGATGCTTTTGGAGGTATTACAGCTGGTATTGTCGCTTTACCTTTGGCCTTAGCTTTTGGTGTCTCTTCTGGATTAGGACCAAGTGCAGGTTTATATGGCGCCATTTTTATTAGTTTTTTTGCGGCTCTTTTCGGAGGCACAAGTACTCAAATTTCTGGTCCTACAGCTCCAATGACTGCTGTAAGTATGGTAGTTATTGCAGGTATAATAGCAGCAAATGATGGAGATGTTTCTAAAGCTTTACCTGCTATTTTAACCGTCTTTATATTGGCTGGGTTATTTCAAATTGGATTAGGTTTAATAGGATTAGGTAAATATATAAGATACATTCCGTACCCAGTTGTTTCTGGTTTTATGACTGCAATTGGAGTAATTATTTTGTTAACTCAAATTTTGCCATCTCTAGGATACTATCCAAAAGAAGATATAGAATTTGTAAATACTTTTAAAGCAGAAGCACAAGAAGTTATTTTAGAAAATATATTAAAAGAAGAAGCTAAAGAGGGTATTCTTGTTTTAGAAGATTTTAGCAAAACAATTGAAAGGGGAGGTAAGATTACTACTGAAGAAATCTTAAATGAATCGCAAACTCTCGCAGCAAAAGAAACTTCTGGAGTTTTAGGTGCTTTAAAAGCTTTCCCAAGAGCTATTCAAAATATAAATTGGTTAGAACTCATACTGGCTTTAGGAACCATTTTCATTATCTATGGATTTAAACGGATAACAACCAAGATTCCAAGCACGCTAGTTGCATTAATTGTAATGTCTGGTATTGCTGTTGCTTTTAGTTTAGATTATAGAACTATTCAGGAAATTCCTGGTGGAATCCCACAAATTAAATGGGAAATATTTTCAGGGTTTTCTTTAAGTAGCATTACTCCTTATATTTTCACTGCCTTAACATTAGCTCTTTTAGGAGCTATAGATTCTCTTTTAACAAGTGTTGTTGCAGATAATATGACCAAAACAAAACACAAACCTAATAAAGAATTAGTAGGTCAAGGAATCGGAAATACTATTGCAGCTTTGTTTGGAGGGATTCCTGGAGCAGGAGCAACTATTAGAACTGTCGTAAATATTAATGCTGGGGGAAAAACAAAACTTTCTGGTATGATTGCTGGGGTTATGTTATTGATTATAATGCTTGGTTTAGGGCCTATCGCTTCTAAAATTCCTGCTGCTGTTTTAGCAGGTATTTTAATAACCGTTGGTATTGGAGTTATGGATTATAAAGGTTTAAAAGCAATACCAAGTTTACCAAGAGATATTAAATTTGGTCCATTTAAATTAAGTTCAGAAGTACTAATTATGATTGTTGTTTTACTACTATCTACTTTCTGGAATTTAGTCTATGCTGTAGGTATAGGCTTAGTAATTGCATCTTTAATGTTTATGAAAAAAATTGGAGATTTAACTGCAGAAGGATCAGATGTTAAAACCTTAAAAGAAGAAGCTTGGACAGATGAAGAAGGTTTCCCTTTAGCTTTTAAAGAATCAGTTTTCATCAAACACATTAAAGGACCTTTATTTTTTGGTTCTACCAGTGATTTTCAACAATTATATTTACAAATACCAGACACAGCCAAATTAGTTATTATGCGCTTAGGAAGGATGCAGTATATGGATCAGTCTGGGTTATATGCGATGGAAGATATGTTACAGGATTTAAAAACTAAAAATGTTGACGTTTTATTTGTAAATCTATTAAAACAACCTAGATACATGATGGAACGTATTGATATCATCCCAGATTTTATTCCTAAAGAACACATTTTTAAATCTTTTGATGAATGCACAAGCTGGATTAAACAAAATATACAAGACACAAATTAAACTTAAAAACCACTTTATTATGCCACTTAGAAATAAAGCGATAACAAAGGAAGTTCAAGACCTATTGACCCCTATAAAGGTGTTACAAGATTTTATTGAAGGTAATTCCCGTTTTATAAGAAACGAATTAAATACAATAGATCATAAAGCGTTAATTTCTCAAACAGCGGACGGGCAGCACCCAAAAGCAATCGTACTTTCTTGTATAGATTCTAGAGTTCCTGTAGAGTTAATTTTTGATCAAACAATCGGAGATATTTTTGTTGCTCGAGTTGCTGGTAATTTTGAAAATACTGACATTTTAGGAAGTATGGAATATTCTTGTAAAGTTGCAGGAAGTAAATTAGTTTTTGTTTTAGGACACGAAAGTTGTGGCGCTATTAAAGCTGCATGTGATCATGTTAAACTAGGAAACATTACTTCTTTACTAGAAAATATTCAGCCCGCAGTTAAGTTGTCTGAAACACAAGTAAAAGGAAAACACGATTCTTCTAATAATGAGTTTATAATAAAAACTACAGAAAATAATGTTCAGTTAACAATACAAAGAATTAGAGAAAAAAGTCCTATTCTAAAAGAAATGGAAGAAAATGGAGAAATTAAAATAATAGGTGGTGTTTACCAAATTAGTAACGGAAAAGTTACGCTACTATAAACTAGTTTATCTTTTTAGGTTGCTATATCTGTGTTTCACCTTCTTTATTTCCCTCAATAATAGATGGGAATAAAGCAGGTGCAATCTCTTTTACAGGACCATAAAGTAAAGATTCATCTAAAGTTTCTTGTTTTATAAACGGAATCGTATTGTTTACTCTTCCAAAAAAAGTAAAAATTACACTTAAAATTAAAGCTATTTTTAAGACCCCAAAAACACCTCCTAAAAGTTTATTCAACATTCCTAAAGCAGCGACATCTGCAATTTTGGTTAAAATTTTGCCAATCATAATTATTACAATAACAACAACCAAAAAAGTAATCGCAAAAGCGACTATGCCATTCGTTTCATCTGACCAATTTATACTCGTAAGTTTTACTAAATAAAACTCTAAGTGATGCGCGTAATGAATTGCTATATAAACACCTGCAATAATTCCTACCAAAGAAGCGACCTCAGCAAAAAGTCCTTTCATAATTCCTCTTACAAATGCAAAAATCAACAAGGCAGCAATAATAATATCAAAAATATTCATCTAAAATAATTTCTTCAAACCTACATCTTTTTTTTACAATTTAAAAATGTGCATTGTATCTTTGCCCCTTAAATGTGTTTTATGAGTAAAATGAGTAATTTAAAAGAAAAGTGGAATTTTTTAGTAGAGAAACTAACCACTGATTTTTCTGAAGGAGATGAATTAAATTTAGATGGAATCCTTTATTTAATTGGTGTACAAGAATTAGGGCAAGGTCATAGAGCTTTTAAAAAAGACGAAAAAATGAACCTTATGCATATTGCTATTTGTAAATTATTAGAACCATACGGGTATTATGAATTTGATTTTTTTGATGATGAAGCTTGGCCACACTACAAAACACTTACTGAGTTGCCAAATTTAAAGGCCGGTGAACAAACTGTTTTAATGAAAGAAGCAGTGGTATCTTATTTTGAAGCTTTAGAGTATTTTGAAGATTAGGTAACGCTCAATTTTCTTATCATTATTGATAATAACTTAGGGAAGAAACGTTTCGCATACACCCCTAATTTTTCTTTTGCACCAGCAATGTAAACTTCTTCCTTTTTATTTTTAATAGCTTTTGCCATCAATTTTGCAAAATGTATTGGATCTATCCCGTTTGCTGTTGCAACATCCATTTTTTGTTGCGGAGATCCGTTTCCTGTTAATGCATTTTTAGAAACATTCGTATTTACAAAACCAGGACAAACTAAAGTTACCAAAATATTATCTTGATGGTGTTCTGCTCGTAAACTATCAAAAAAGCCATGTAAAGCGTGTTTACTTGCTGCATAACTAGAACGTAAAGGAGTTCCTATTTTTCCAACGATACTTGTCGTTACTACAAAGTGGCCCTTTTTATTTTTTATAAAATATGGAAGAATTGCTTTCGATAAGGCAACAGTTCCTAAATAATTGATATCCATAATTCTTTTATCTACAGAAAAATTAGTGTCTTTTACAAATGACCTCTGACTAATTCCTCCATTATTCACTAAGATATCAATAGTGCCGAAAGCAGCTAACGCTTCATCAACTTTTGGTTGTAAATTTGTATAATCTTCTAAATCTAGAACAACAATTTTTACTTCAGATGAACTTTTACAAGCATTCTTCACCAACTTTAAATCTTCTTTTCTTCTTGATGACAAAATAATTTTTGCGCTTTGGTTTGATAATTCTATAGCCAAAGCTTTTCCTATTCCTGAAGAAGCACCAGTAATCCAAATTATTTTATTAGAAAAATCCATATATTTATTTTTAACATTACAATATAACTATTTTAATACAGAAATGTTATTTTTGATATCCTTCTTGGGAATTGCTATATCAAGAATAAATCAACATAAAAAATGATGAAGACTATTTTTACTTTTCTACTTTTAGTGTCGTCAATTGCGAACGCACAACATACCATTAAAGGGATTATAATCCCTAAAATTGAAAAAAGTGATTGGATTATTTTATATAAAATTGAAGGAACAAAACAAGTTTTTGTAAACAACACTTCGATGAAATCTGTTTCTATAGTTGTAAATGGTAAAAAAGAACTTGCGGGTAATTTTGAATTAAAAATGCCTTCTTCTGCAAAATCGGGGGTGTATAGAATAAATTATAGATTAGAAGGAGAAAGTTTTGTGGATTTTTTTTACAATAAAGAGGATGTTTCTTTTATTTTTAATCCTGATAATCCCGAACTATCAATTACATTTTCAGAATCATCAGAGAATAGGTTGTTTAATGCCTATATAAAAATTATTTCTATTGCTCAACAACAAGTAGATTCTATTCAGGTTGCTGTGCTACAAAACCCAAGTTTAGACTTAAAAATTCAGTATAAAAAAGCCAAGAAAAACGTAGATTCTATTCAAGATAAATACACGGAAGCTTCTAAAGATAAATATATTGCACCTTTTATAAAAGCCAGTTTACGCAATAACCCTGCAACTATTTTGACTTCAGTAAATGATTACATGTTAAATTTAAAAAACACCTATTTTAATACATTAGATTTTTCTAGTAAGACGTTAATTAATTCTTCTTTTTTAACCAATAAAATTTTAGAATATCTATTTTATATCAATTTTTCTGATGACAAAAAAACTCAGCAAAAGTTGTTTAAACAATCTATAGAAACTGTGCTTACTAGAATTAAAAG
>LAQA01000030.1:0-18722 GCA_000981625.1 Flavobacteriaceae bacterium ASP10-09a | reverse complement strand
AATCAAAAATTTAAATCTGATAAAATAGCTCTATTTGTAACTGAAATTGGTAGAATTGCTCCTGATTTTTCTTGGAAAGAAAATGGTAAAACCCTTCAGCTTTCGACTCTAAATGACGCTGAAAAATATGTATTGGTTTTTTGGAGTACAAGCTGTTCTCATTGTTTAAGAGAAATCCCTTTATTACATGCTTACATGGAAAATAAAAAAGGAATAAAAGTAATTGCTTTTGCTCTAGAAGAGGATGCTTTTGTTTGGGAGAATTACTCTAAAGCTAATCTCTCTGGATGGCACAATGTATTAGGTTTAAATAAATGGCAGAATAAAGTTTCAACAACCTATCAAGTTTTTTCGACACCCAGTTATTTTGTATTAGATAATAATAAAAAAATTATAGCAAAGCCCAATGAAATAAAAGATGTAAAAGCTTTTTTTGGTGAATAATAATTATAAAAAGTGAAGAAAAGCATCTTCTAAATGCTCAATTTTTGTTTCCTTTTTTTGATGGATGATTGCGATAATATCAAAACGCACATCAACGTCTAAATCTTTTACAGCTACATAATTATCAATCGCAGAAAGTAATAATTTTATTTTCTTTTGATTTACAAAATCTTGTGGATTTCCAAAATAAGCTGTACTTCTTGTTTTTACTTCAACAACGGCTAAAATTGTTCCTTTTTGAGCAATAACATCTACTTCAGCTTTTAAATAACGGTAGTTTTTTTCTAGAATTTTATATCCGTTTTTAACTAAAAAATCGATTGCTAATTGTTCTCCCTTTTTACCTAGTTCATTGTGGTCAGCCATGTTATTTTTTAAAAATAATTGAAGACTCTTGATTGTTTATTGTTAATTCAACCTTTCTACCAAAAATTAACGCTCTATTATCTAATTCGTGACCTGCTGGGAAATCAAACAAAACAGGAATACCTTCTGGTAAAACATCTATAATTAATTGCTCAATTGAACTTCCCCAAGCAGTAGAATTTTTCTTCACTTTTGTCATATCTCCAACAACAACTGCTTTTATTTTTGTAAAATAATTAGCGCGTTTTAAACTTTGTAACATTCTGTCAATAGCATATTTATATTCTCCAATTTCTTCAATAAATACTATTTTACCTTCTGTATTCAACTGACTTTCTGAACCTAACATTGATGCTAAAATCGCCAAATTCCCTCCAATAACTTGTCCTTCTACAGCACCACTCCTATTGTATTTTGATGAAGGAATTGTGTAGGAAAGATCTTCTCCAAAAAGCGCTTTTTTAAATGATGAAACTGTTTCTTTAATGTCTTTAAGTTCATCACCCAAACTTGTACCCATCATGCCGTGAATAGTTTCAATGCCTAAATTATGAATGTGGTTGTGAAAAGCAGTAATATCAGAATAGCCAATTACCCATTTTGGGTTATTTTTAAACTTCGTAAAATCCAACAAATCTAAAACTCTTACAGATCCATAACCTCCTCTTGCAGCCCAAATTGCTTTGATATTTTTATTATTTAAAGCTTTTTGAAAATCTTCACAGCG
The DNA here is from genome assembly GCA_000981625.1 of Flavobacteriaceae bacterium ASP10-09a. Taxonomy (GTDB): domain Bacteria; phylum Bacteroidota; class Bacteroidia; order Flavobacteriales; family Flavobacteriaceae; genus Polaribacter. The sequence goes on along the minus strand of LAQA01000030.1, from coordinate 17,185 downwards.
TTCAGCATCTGTTCCCGAAAAATGATTGTTTTGATTAAATACATTTTTACCTAAAACCACTTTTAAACCCCAACTCTCTGCTAGCTGTTTCGCTTTTTCAATAATCTCTTCTTTGTTTTTTAAAATTCCTGCAGGAGCAACAATTGCAATGGTATCTCCTTTTTGTAAATAAGGCGGAGTTATTAATTTCTCTTGAGCAAATGCTGATGAAAAAGTCATCAGGAATAAAAGAGGGAGTACATTATTTTTCATTTTCATATATTTTGTGCCAACCTAAACCAAATGTTAAACCTAAACCAACATAAGATCTTTTAGCAATGTTTGCGTATAATTTGACTCCAAAAGATCTTCCAAAACTTGTTGGTTTACCGACTGGAATCAATCCATATAATACTCTAAATCTTTCTTTATTTGATTTAAAAAAACTCATTCCTATCTCTAGAGGAAACCCCACAAAGATATCCCTTGTTTTAACATCACCATTAACATTTTCGTTTATATTGTAAGAAATTCCACCAGAAAAATGATACGACAATCCGTCTTCAATATATCTTTTCCCATAAAGTGCGGCATATTCTTTTGTCGTATTGCTTACCACAGAAATCGGAATAAAAAAAAACCAATCAATTTTATCGATACTAGTCGTTTCTGAAATTCTAACCGTATACAAATCATTATTTGATTGATAATTAAGATTTAAGCCAACCGTAAAGGCAGTTTTACCCGAATTTGAGTACCCAAGAAGCAAATCTCCAAATACGATTGGATTCTCTTTTACCTTTATAGAGTCTCGTTTTTCTTGTGCTTTTGTAGAAGAAAAAGTCATCGCTATTACTGTCATAAATAAGATAAGTTTCTTCAAAATAAATCTTGTTTGTAGGTGCTAACAATTTAAAATTCTAACTATTGTAAATGTATCTATTTTCACTCGGATTTAAAAATTGCTTTTTTGTACTTTTGCGCTTTAAATATTCGTACAAAAATAAAACACATAGAACACATGAGTGCTCCTAAAAGATATACAATTACAGCAGCTTTGCCTTATACAAATGGTCCTATTCATATTGGTCATTTAGCGGGCGTTTACGTTCCTGCAGATATTTATGCGCGTTATTTACGTTTAACAGGTAATGATGTTGCTTACATTTCTGGTTCTGATGAACATGGTGCTGCGATACCGATGAGAGCAAAAAAAGAAGGCGTTTCTCCCCAAGTTATTATCGATAAATATCATGGAATCATCAAAAAATCTTTTGTTGATTTCGGAATTTCTTTTGATAATTATTCAAGAACCTCATCAAAAATTCATCATGAAACAGCATCAGAGTTTTTTACTAAGATGTATAATGATGGTGAGTTTATTGAAGAAGTTTCTGCACAATTGTATGATGCAGAAGCAAATCAGTTTTTAGCAGACAGATTTGTCGTGGGAACTTGCCCAAAATGTGCCTTTGAAGAAAGTTATGGAGATCAATGTGAAAACTGTGGAACCTCTCACAATGCAACAGATTTAATCAACCCTAAATCTGCAATTACAGGAAATGTACCCACTGTAAAAGAAACAAAACACTGGTTTTTACCGCTAGATAAACACGAAGCTTTTTTACGTGAGTGGATTTTAGAAGGTCATAAAAAAGACTGGAAACCTAATGTTTACGGACAAGTAAAAAGTTGGGTAGATGATGGTTTAAGACCAAGAGCTGTAACGCGTGATTTAGATTGGGGAATCCCTGTTCCTTTAAAAGATGGCGAAGGCAAAGTTTTATATGTTTGGTTTGATGCGCCTATTGGTTATATTTCATCGACTAAAGAATGGGCAGCAAGAGAAGGGAAAAATTGGGAGGATTATTGGAAAAGAGACGATACGAAATTGGTTCATTTTATAGGGAAAGACAATATTGTTTTTCACTGTATTATTTTTCCTGCGATGTTAAAAGCACATGGAGATTATATTTTACCAGATAATGTGCCTGCTAATGAGTTTTTAAATTTAGAAGGAAATAAATTATCAACTTCAAAAAATTGGGCAGTTTGGTTGCACGAGTATTTAGAAGAATTTCCAAATCAACAAGATGTTTTACGCTATACATTAACTGCAAACGCGCCAGAAAGTAAAGACAACGATTTTACTTGGAAAGATTTTCAGGCAAAAAACAACAACGAATTGGTTGCCATTTTTGGTAATTTCATTAATAGAGTTGTGGTTTTGACGAACAAATATTACGATGGGCAAGTTCCACTTGCAGGTGAGTTTACAGAAGTTGATGAGGATGTTTTAGCGGCTGTTAAAGAGTTCCCAAATACAATTGGGAAGTCTATTGAAAGATATCGTTTTAGAGAAGCTTCTCAAGAATTAATGAGCCTTGCAAGACTTGGGAACAAGTATTTAGCAGATGAAGAACCTTGGAAAGTTATAAAATTAGATGAAGAACGCGTAAAAACAATTATGTATGTTGCTTTGCAGATTTCTACAGCTTTAGCAGTTTTGGCTGAACCTTTTTTACCTTTTACTTCGGATAAGTTGAAAAACATCCTAAATGTCAGTTCGAGTGATTCGACGCAGGAGAATTGTATCGAGAACTCGTGGAAAGATGTAACTGAAAAAGACGTTTTGATTCCTGCAAATCATCAAATAAACAAAGCAGAATTGCTGTTTTCTAAAATTGAAGACAAAGAGATTGAGGTTCAAATAGAAAAGTTACAAGCGACTAAAATTGCCAACGAACAAGAAAATAAGGTAATCGAGCCTCAAAAAGAAACAATTGAGTTTGACGATTTTACCAAACTAGATATTAGAGTTGGAACTATTTTGGAAGCTGAAAAAGTAGCAAAAACTAAAAAGCTTTTAAAACTAAAAGTGGATGTTGGTATCGATACAAGAACGATTGTTTCTGGAATTGCTGAAAGTTTTTCACCTGAAGAGATTATTGGGCAGCAAGTTGCTGTTTTAGTCAACTTAGCGCCAAGAAAAATTAGAGGTGTAGAAAGCCAAGGAATGATTTTAATGACGGATACTCCTGATGGAAAGTTAGCCTTCGTGGAGCCTGAAAAAGCAGTTAAAAATGGGCAATCAGTGAGCTAATGCTAAAAATAGCAAATCATCTTATCTATAAACATCATCTGCCAGAAGGGCATCGTTTTCCGATGGAAAAATATGACCTTTTACCGCAACAATTAATCTATGAAGGAACCTGTATAGAAGAAAATTTCTTTGAACCACAGATACCCAACAACAAACATTTTTTCACGGTACATGATATTGCTTATTTTTTCGATTTATTAAACATTACTTTATCCCAGAAAGCAGCGAGAAAAATTGGTTTCCCACTTTGTGAAGTACTTGTCGAAAGAGAAATGATCATTGCAGACGGAACAATGAAAGCTTCTGAATTTGCTTTAAAGAATGGAATTGCAATGAATATTGCTGGTGGTACACATCACGCGTTTTCAAATCGTGGTGAAGCTTTTTGTATGTTAAATGACCAAGCAATCGGCGCAAAATACCTACAAAATAAGGGCTTGGTAACTAAGATTCTAATTATAGATTTAGATGTGCATCAAGGAAATGGAACGGCTGAAATATTTCAAAATGATCCTTCTGTTTTCACCTTTTCTATGCATGGGAAAAGTAATTATCCCTTTGTCAAAGAAAAAAGTGATTTAGATATTGCTTTAGAAAATGGTACGAAAGACGCTGAATATTTATCAATTTTAAAAGAAATACTTCCAAAACTCATCCACCAAGAAAAGCCAGATTTTATATACTATTTGTGTGGAGTTGATGTTATTGAAACTGATAAATTAGGTAAGTTAGGGTTAACTATTGAAGGTTGTAAAGAACGAGACAGGTTCGTTTTACAAACCTGTTTCGATTTAAAAATACCTGTGATGTGTTCTATGGGTGGAGGTTATTCTAAAGATGTAAATGTTATTGTAAATGCGCACGCTAATACGTTTAGATTAGCGCAGGAAATTTATTTTTAAAAAGAAAACTTCTATAAGTAAAATTTAAAATCACTCAACCCACATTATACTTATTTTAAACACCTTACCTACCCTTTTATCGATTTTTGATGAAAGGTCTTATAAATATATATTATTACATGCTGTTGACTTTAATAGTTTCCGCAAATTCTAACAAAAAATCAGTGTTCCCCATGTTTATCTGGAATTGCTGAAATTATTCTTAATTTTAGCAATTCTTTTACAAAAGGCCGCCGACTCTTTTTTTTCCTAAAGCTACATAAATAGCATTCAAAAATAAAATTTTTCATTTTATCGAAAAAACATAGCAGCGAGTTTTAAATTATTTTAAAGTATATTGATACAAAATCAGTTGGCTCTGGTGATGTAATTTCTATAAATAGACAAAACTAAAATATAAAAATCCTAATCTGAACTTGATTAGGATTTTTATTTTCTTAGACAAAATATTTTATTAATTTTTCAGTAATTTTTTCGTTATTATTCCAATTTCAGTATCTAGTGTGATAAAATACATGCCAGAGTTTAATGAATTTGTTGGTATTGACTTGTTGGTTAAAGACTCATCGTCTTTATATTTAATTACTAATCTACCGTTTAAGTCAAATATTTTAATACTTTTAATTGTAAGATCACTCAATATTTTAAAGTGTGTCATTACTGGGTTTGGATACAGAGATATATTACCATAATCCTTAACAAAATCTATAGTACTTAGTCCGGTAGATATTGCGGTGCATATTGAGGCAAGACCATTGTCTGAGATAGTCCAGCCATAAGTATTAGTCATGTTTTGACGCCCTAATTGAGCGGATTTACTACAATAAACAGAGTTACCTGCATCAAAAGTAACTCCATTTTGTAAGTTTTGAGCACCCCAGCTGGTTAAAATTGCATCATAGGTTGCTATAGTTAGAGTTATTCCTGTAAACATAGCAACCATATTATTTACAGAAGACACATCCCAATTTCCAATATCTCCATTAAAAGAAGTCGCATTATAAAACATATACCCCATACCAGTTACATTAGATACATCCCAAGTAGAAATATCACCATTAAAAGAAGTAGCTTCATAAAACATGGCACGCATATTAGTTACATTAGATACATTCCAAGTAGAAATATCACCATTAAAAGATGTAGCTGTATTAAACATACGATACATATTAGTTACATTAGATACATTCCAAGTAGAAATATCACCATTAAAAGATGTAGCTCCCAGGAACATATGTGACATATTAGTTACATTAGATACATTCCAAGTAGAAATATCACCATTAAAAGATGTAGCTCCCAGGAACATCTGTTCCATAGTAGTAACAATAGATACATTCCAAGTAGAAATATCTCCATTAAAAGAAGTCGCATTATAAAACATATACCTCATACCAGTTACATTAGATACATTCCAAGTAGAAATATCTCCATTAAAAGGAGAACCCTGAAACATACCACCCATATTAGTTACAGATGACACGTCCCAATCTCCAATATCACCATTAAAAGAAGTCGCATTATTAAACATAGCAGACATATCAGATACATTCGATACATTCCAATCTCCAATATCTTGATTAAATTCAGGATTTAACATAAACATATCGCTCATATCTGTTACATTAGAAACATTCCAATCTCCAATATCTTGATTAAATGGATTTTGTTCCATAAACATACGAGACATATTAGTTACAGAAGACACATCCCAATCTCCAATATCACTATTAAAAGAAGTAGCTCTGTAAAACATACCATACATATTAGTTACATTGGATACATCCCAATTTCCAATATCTCCATTAAAAGAAGAAGCTTTAAAAAACATAGAAGACATATTAGTTACATTGGATACATCCCAAGTAGAAATATCACCATTAAAAGATGTAGCTCCTGAAAACATACCAAATAAACTAGTTGTTTGAGATAAATCGGGTGTATCTGTTGCTGTGACTGCTAAGTTTTCACATTCATAAAAAGAACCATTAAAACTTTTCCATGTAATATCTCCCCATTGCACAATATCTATAATTTTATTTCTGTCTTGTGGATATTGGGCGTTAAAAAAATCTATAGTAGGAAAAACCCCACGGATAGCAACTTCATAAATTCCTGGCGCAAACGAAGCCTCCCTATATCCATCTGCACCAACTACATCCCATGTGCCATCATTATACCAATCAATATCATAATTATACATATAATCAGAATTAGTAGGTATGCTCATAGAGGAATCTGAGCCTGTTATTTCGAACTTAAAAATAAAAGAATTTTGTGCTTGGAGTTTAGGTATCATGAAAAAAAGCAATAATAAAAGTAATTTCAATTTCATAAAATAGTTTTTTTTCGTTTATATATCTTAGGTGCAAAAAATATTAAAAGCTCACCTAAAGTAGTCAATTTTTTTGGTAAAAACCCATTTTTAAAACGCTCACTAAATCAAATTATTACTACTGTATATAAAAACCAAAATAGTTTTTGATGTTTCTTTAGAAAGGGATTGAGCCGATGTTTTTTTCGATAAAAAAATAATGTTTTTTTAGCAATAGGTCAACTAATATAATTTTTTTGACTTGATATATCAATAAAAATATTAATTTTAGGAACGCATAGAAAAGTTTTTTGTAGAGCAAAAAATTGCTCCACTTACATCAATAACTACTGAAATACTTGCAGAATTGAGTGTTTTAAAAGAAACTATAAAAAACAAATGGCCTACAATTAATCCTTTTGATGCTCTTTTAATAGAAATACAGGTTGTCAAATAAAGACTATTTTTAATAGGTCATATAATGAATTAATAGAAGAAGAACATTAATATTTTAAATAATAAAGACCTACTTAACGTTGGTCTTTATTATTTTCTAATTCATAAAAATATTACTGTTGTTTTCCTCCTAACAGCAATAACTCGTTCACTAAAATTTCTGTTACATATCTTTTTTCACCCTCTTTAGTATCATAAGATCTGTTTGTTAATTTTCCTTCAACAGCTATTTCTTGGCCTTTATTTACATAGTTTTCTACTACAGTAACTAAACCGCCTTTTATAATAATGTTGTGCCAATAAGCACGTTCTACTTTGTTCCCTTCTTTGTCTTTATAACTATCATCTGTAGCCATAGAAAATTTGGCCATTTTATTGCCATCCTTAAAGGTTACTATTTCTGGTTCTTGACCCAATCTACCAATTAATTGTACTTTGTTTCTTAACGTATTCATAAGATAAGTTTTATACACTTTCTTTTTTAAGTGCAAGTTTATAATTTGTTTTTGTTGATGAGTTTCAACACTGCAAAGTTGCGATACCCTTCTAGTTTTATTCGGTTACAAAACAATTACTTTCGATTGTAACTAATTGTAGTCGTTTGTAAACGGATATTACGTACCTTTCTAAAATGAAAACCTTATAGACATGAAATCGTACAGAAATGAACAATGGAAGCTATTTGAAAAAGAAGATTATGATTTTGAAAAAGAAAAAATTTACATTTCTAATTATGGAAGAGTAAAAAAAGAAGTTTCAGAAAGTGAATATAAATTAGTAAAAATTGGTACTATTAACAATTTTGAAACCTTTCCTTATCCTAAAAAAGGGAGTAGAAAAAGAAGAAATTCGTATGTTCATAGAGTAATTGGTTTACTATTTTTAAAGAAAGATGGAGATAAAAAGTTTGTAATTCATTTAAATCATGATTTATCAGACAATTATTATAAAAATCTTTTGTGGGTGAATCAAAAAGAGTTGACAACACATCAAAGATCTAACCCAAAACGGATTGTAAAATTTGGTATTAAACCAAGAGCAAAATTAACAGAAGTTAGAGTTAGAGTTATAAAAAAGAAACTCTTAGACCCTAATAGAAAAACTAGAATGAGATTAATTGCAAAGCAATTTGGTATTACAACCATGCAATTATACAGAATAAAATCTGGCGAAAATTGGGGAGAAGTAAAAGTGTAAAAAATACTAGCTATGGAAAAAAAAGAGTGTTTAGAATGCGAAGAGCCTTTAAAAGGTCGAATAGATAAGAAATTTTGTTCTGATTACTGTAGAAACGCCTTCAATAATCGCGTGAATAAAGAAGGTAAAAATCTTATAAGAAATATTAATAATCGCCTACGAAAAAATTATAAAATTTTATCCGAATTAAATACTACAGGTAAAACAAAAGTGACAAGAACAAAATTATATGATAAAGGTTTCGATTTTCAGTTTTTTACATCTATTTATACAACCAAAACAAGAAATACCTATTTTTATATTTACGATGAAGGATACTTACCTTTAGAAAACGAAACTTTTTTATTGATTAAAAAAGAAAGGTAATCTATATTTTATGGAAAATGATTCATTTTCTTGTTAAGAAAACAAAAGAATGAATCATTTCTTATGGACCAAATTTAAAAACTAAAAAGATGTTAGCTTTTCCAAGTATTTCCTTTTACTTTAATTGCAGCTTTTAAAACATCTTTCTGGCTTAATTGACCGATTAATTTTCCGTTTTCAACAACTGGAAACCTTCTTCTGCGTGAGCTAATAAATTTAAAAGCAGCATCAAAAATATTCATGTCTTTATCAATTGTGTCAACTGCTGTAACCATATATTTTCCAACAGTATTATTAGTATCAGAAGGCATGTTGTAGTACTTACTTTCAGAAATGTGTTTAATACAATCTGTTTCCGAAATAATACCAATTAAATCATTTTTATCATTCACAACGGGTCCTCCAGAAATTTTATGCTTAATTAGTAAGTTTATGACATGGTCTAAAGAGTCATCAGCTTTAAATGTGATGAGCTTTTTTGTCATATAATCAGAAACTAAAATTTGTTCTTCATTCTTTCCTTGAGATTCATCTCTTTTTCCTTGAAAACTTTTAATTCCCATAATAATTTAGTTTTTAGTTGATTTTAAATTTACATTATTTTCCCTTTCGTACAACAATTCAAAAAAGTTTTTTTTTATTTCTTACTTTTACAAAAACTTAGTTGAATGAAAAAAATATCTTCTGTCTTATCAATCCTCATCGTTTTAGGGAGTATCTATTGGAGCTTTTCTGATTTAAAACCTTCTTTACCTAAAGAGGAATCTTTAGTAAAAACTGATTTTTCTATTCATAATGCTTTAGAGCATGTGAAAAAAATAAGCTTAAAACAACATTATGTTGGTTCTGAAGAGCATAAAAATGTTCGAAACTATATTGTTGAGGAACTGAATAAAATGGGCTTAGAAACAGAAATTCAAACTCAAACTGCCGTAAATAAAAAATTCTTTGCAGCTACAACTGCCAAAAATATTATTGCAAAAATAAAAGGTTCAGAAAACGGAAAAGCCTTAATGTTACTTTCTCATTATGATTCTAGCACACATTCTTCTTTAGGTGCTAGTGACGCAGGCTCTGGTGTTGCAACTATTTTAGAAGGGGTAAGGGCTTTTTTATCAAAAAATAAAACACCAAAAAACGATATTATAATTTTACTTTCTGATGCTGAAGAATTAGGTTTATTGGGCGCTCAAGCTTTTGTTAATGAACATTCTTGGGCAAAAGATATTGGTTTGGTTTTAAATTTTGAAGCTAGAGGAAGTGGAGGACCAAGCTATATGTTAATGGAAACGAATGGTAAAAACAGTAAACTACTTTCAGAGTTTTTAGCTGCAGAACCTAACTTTCCGGCAACAAATTCATTAATGTATGGCGTCTATAAAAAATTACCTAATGATACTGATTTAACCGTTTTTAGACAAGATGCCAACATAAATGGATTCAATTTTGCCTTTATCGGCGATCATTTCGATTACCATACCGCACAAGATTCTTATGAAAGATTAGACAAGGAAACACTATTTCATCAAGCAGATTATTTAACGAGCACTTTAAATTATTTTGCTTTTTCTGATTTAGAAAATCTAGATTCTAATGAAGATTTTATTTACTTAAATTTTCCTTTTTCAAAACTACTTACCTATCCATTTTCTTGGGTAACTCCTTTATTAATTATTGCAATCGTATTATTTTTAATTCTGATTTTCTTCGGAGTTTCACTCAACAAGATTTCTATTAAACAGGTTTTCAAAGGATTTCTTCCGTTTCTAATTTCTTTAATTTTATGTGGGTCAATTTCTTTCGGATTGTGGAAATTACTACTTGTAATTCATCCTCATTACAATGATATTTTACACGGTTTTACCTATAATGGATATATCTACATTATTGCTTTTGTTTTCTTAAACCTTTTAATCTTACTAAAAACGTATACCTACTTTTCTAAAGAAGAAAAAGTAATAAATTTATTAATTGCACCCATTTTTATTTGGTTAATCATCAATTTTTTAATCAGTATTTATTTAAAAGGAGCAAGCTTTATTATCATACCTGTTTTCTGTGCTTTATTCATTTTGGCAATTGCCATTTTTATGAATATCGAAGAAAGATCAAAACGTATTTTATTCACAATAATATCCATACCAACAATCTATATTTTTGCGCCAATGATTAAAATGTTTCCTGTTGGTTTAGGTTTAAAAAACTTATTTATAAGTGGAATTTTAATTGCCTTAATTTTCGGATTGATGCTTTTTACTTTTCATCAAAAAAAAGCTAGTTGGATGCTGAAATTAAGTGGTCTTTTAACCATTATTTTCTTTGGTTTTGCAACTTATAACAGCGGTTTTACTATAGATAACAAGAAGCCTAATAGCATTGTTTATATTCAGAATTCTGATAATAAAACTGCTTATTTTGGAACCTACAATACTACTTTAGATAGTTATACAAAACAAATATTTGATAAAACTGTTACAGAAGGAGGTGTTAAAAATGCAGAAACCAAAAGCAAATACAATACCCATTTTAAATACCATAAAAAAACAGATTATAAAAACATTCCTTCATCGAATATCAGTATAGATTTTGACTCTGTCATTGGCAGCAAACGCTTGTTAGAATTGTTAATTACACCCAATAGAAAGGTAAATAAGTTTGAGTTTATTACGAACAACAAGCTCACTTTACACCAATTTAAAGTAAATGATGCTGTCGTAAATAATGGTAAAAAGTATGTGGTAGAAAAAGGGACTTTCTTAGTTTACAATATGGCAAACTCTGATAAAAGCCTAACACTTTCTTTCAGTATTAATAAAAACGAAAAACTAGCTATTATTTTAAATGAAATCTCTTACGATTTGTTAGAAAACCCTAATTTTTCAATACATCCAAGATCTGCAGAAATGATGCCTATGCCATTTGTTACTAATGATGCAATTATCATCACTAAAAAATTGAAGATTTAATTATCAATTTATATTCCCAAAAAAAAGCGTTCTAAAAATTTAGAACGCTTTTTTTATAAAAATTAAAATTTCTTTTATTCAATTTCAGAAACACGCAATGTATTTACCATTCCTCTAGCCTCTGAAGGCATTGATGCAAGGTTGATAATTAAATCACCAGATTTTACAAAGCCTTTTTCTTTAGCGATATTATTAATATCATCAACAGTATCGTCTGTTGATAGATTTTTATCATAATAGAAGGCTTTTACACCCCAAAGTAGGTTTAATTTTCCTAAAATTCTTTTATCCGTTGAAAAAGCCAAAACATGCGTTCTAGGTCTCCAAGCAGAGATTTGAAAAGCAGTATAACCACTATTTGTTAATGTTGATATTGCTGCTGCATCAGTATTATTTGCCATTAAAGCGGCATGATGACAAATAGATTTTGTAACAAATCTATTTGTTCTAATATGAGGAGCTTCTTGAGGGACTTTAATCATTTTAGAATTTTCGACAGCATTAATGATTTCAGACATTTTTTGAATAACTTTTATGGGGTGTTTCCCTACAGAAGTTTCTCCAGAAAGCATTACTGCATCTGCACCATCCATAATAGAATTAGCAACATCGTTAACCTCTGCTCTTGTTGGCACAGGGTTATCGATCATTGTTTCCATCATCTGAGTCGCAATAATTACAGGAATTCTTGCTCTTTTTGCTCTTCTAACTAATTTTTTCTGAATTAAAGGTACGTCTTGCATTGGAATTTCTACTCCTAAATCTCCACGAGCAACCATTAATCCATCACAATAAGGAATTAATGCATCTATATTAGCAACAGCTTCCGGCTTCTCTATTTTAGCAATTATAGGAATTCTATAATCAGAATGCTGTGCAATTAAATCACGTAACATTCTTAAATCTTCAGGAGTTCGTACAAAAGATAATGCCATCCAATCTACTTCTTGGTCAATTGCAAAAACTGCATCTGCCATATCTTTCTCTGTTAATGCAGGCAAAGAAATAGCTGTATTTGGTAAGTTTACACCTTTTTTAGATTTTAAAGCCCCACCAACAATTACTTTTACTACTACTTCTGTTTGTTTATTGGTTGAGATAACTTCAAACATTAATTTACCGTCATCAACTAAAATATGTTCTCCTACTTTTACGTCTTTAGGAAAACGCTGATAAGTCATAAAAGCCCTTTCTTTGGTTCCAATACATTTTTCTGTAGTGAATGTAAAGGTATCCCCATCTTCTAGTTCTACATCTTCTTCCATAACTCCAACACGTAATTTTGGACCTTGTAAGTCTCCAAGAATTGCAATGTTAAAATTATTTTCAGCATTAATTTCTCTAATAATTTTTACTTTTCTTCTTACGTCATCGTAATCTGCGTGAGAAAAATTAATCCTAAAAACATTTACACCATTTCTAGCTAATTCTGTTAAAATTTCTTTTGTGTCTATTGCTGGACCTAGAGTTGCAACTATTTTTGTTTTGTTATTATGTGGCATATTTTCTAAAAAATTAAAAAGTCTTTAGACTTTAATGTATTCTTATCTATTAAATAAGAAGTAATTACTTGATCTATTTTTTTTATTTTATCTACTGTATCTAGCACAAAACTATACTCTAAATCTCCCGAGATTTTAATAAAGAAATCTACTTTTTTCTTTTCAGGTATTAAGTATGTCTTTGTTTCTGATGTTAGTAGAAGTTCATTTGATTCTGTTTGATTTTCTCTTTTAGAGCTATTTGCAATTAAAAACCAATCAAAATCGTATTTTGTACTAGCATAATTAAAAATTGAAAAAGATGCATTTTTTTGCTGATCTTCAAAATTTAAATCTTCTCTAGATTTATAAAAACTTGTACATAAATTTTTGTTCAACAAATAAGCTAATTTAAAATCCTCTAATGTTGTATGAATACCAATTAAAGAATATTCATCTTCACAGAAATCGCCTAAACCTAATGAGTGAATTTGCATAGTTAGTAACTAGTTTTAGTTCATCTTCAAGACGCTAAATTACTAATTGTTTATGAGCTTTAAGGGAATATTAACGAAATCGTTGTCGTATTTAACTTAACGAAATCTGATTCTGGAATGCATAATACACTCTTTTTGAAGCTTGTTCTTCTGCCTTTTTTTTAGAAGTTGCTCTGCCTTTGGCAATCTGCTCACCATCAATACTTATTTTAACACTAAAATGCTTTACAGGTTCATTTCCAGAATCTTCATAAGTCTCGAATTTATATTTCTTCTTCTGTTTTTGACACCATTCTATAATTAAACCTTTATAGCTTGTAATCTTTCCTTCTAACTTTTCAATATCAACATAAGGTACAATTACATTTTCATGAATGAATTTTTGACAAAATTTATACCCTTGATCTAAATAAATAGCACCGATTAATGCTTCAAAAATATTACCATGAATATTATCACCCACATTTGATTGGTCTATATTACTTTTTACAAAACGAATTAAATTTAAGTCCTTCCCTAATTCATTTAAATGCTCTCTACTAACAATTTTAGAGCGCATCTGAGTAAGATAACCTTCTGAGCCTGTAGGAACTTTCTTGTATAAGTAAGCAGCAATTACAGAGCCTAAAATAGAATCTCCTAAGAACTCTAAACGTTCATAATTAATAGGAATCCCTTTTTTATCTACCATTTGCACAGATCTATGTGTAAATGCTTTTTTGTACTTGTTAATGTTACTTGGAGAAAAATTGAGCAGTTTTTTTAATTCGCTTATTAATTCTTGATCTTCAGGAGACCGAGATTTAACTATTTTGCGAATAAAATTCATAGGCTATTCCTCTAATTTCTTAAAGGCAACACAAGCGTTGTGACCTCCAAAACCGAATGTATTACTCATTGCTATTTTAACGTCTCTTTTCTGAGATTTATTTAGCGTAAGATTTAATTCTGGATTAATATTTTCATCTAATGTAGAGTGATTTATTGTCGGTGGCACAATACCATGCTTCATTGCTAAAATAACAGCAATAGACTCTATAGCTCCAGCAGCACCTAGCAAATGACCTGTCATAGATTTTGTGGAATTAATATTAATGTTTTTAGCATGCTCTCCAAAAACTTTAGAAATTGCTTTTAATTCTGCGACATCTCCTAAAGATGTGGAAGTCCCATGTGTATTAATATGGTCTACATCTTCTGGTTTAATTCCTGAATTTTCTAGGCAATTTTTCATTACAGCAATAACACCAATACCTTCAGGGTGAGGTGCTGTCATGTGATACGCATCGGAAGACATTCCTCCTCCAATAACTTCAGCATAAATTTTTGCTCCTCTGGCTTTAGCATGTTCATATTCTTCAAGAATAATAGCTCCTGCTCCTTCACCTAATACAAAACCATCTCGTTCTGCATCAAAAGGTCTAGAGGCTGTTTCTGGGCTTTCATTTCTTGTTGATAAAGCGTGCATGGCATTAAAACCACCAACACCAGCAATAGCAACAGCAGCTTCAGAACCACCAGTTACGATTACATCACAAGTACCTAAACGAATATAATTTAAAGCATCTATCATCGCGTTAGCAGATGATGCACATGCAGAAACTGTAGTATAATTTGGCCCCATAAATCCATTTTTAATAGAAATATTTCCTGGCGCGATATCTGCAATCATTTTTGGGATAAAAAACGGATTGAATCTTGGAGTACCGTCTCCAGCTCCAAAATTTAGAGCTTCATTTTGAAAAGTTTCTAAACCTCCTATCCCTGCTCCCCAAATTACACCAACGCGGAATTTGTTAATTTTTTCTAAGTCTAGATTTGAATCTGCAATAGCTTCGTCTGAAGCAACCATCGCATATTGTGTAAATCTATCCATTTTACGCGCCTCTTTTCTATCCATAAAATCGGTCGCGTTAAAACCTTTTAATTCACATGCAAAACGAGTTTTGAACTTGGCAGCATCAAAGTAAGTGATAGGGGCTGCACCGCTAACTCCGTTAACTAATGCATTCCAATATTCTTCAATATTATTACCAATTGGCGTTAATGCGCCAAGTCCAGTGACTACAACTCGTTTTAATTGCATATAAATTTACTTTTTTGCTTCTTCAATGTAGCTTACTGCTTGACCTACTGTACCGATGTTCTCAGCTTGATCATCTGGAATTTGAATATCGAATTCTTTTTCGAATTCCATAATTAACTCAACAGTATCCAAAGAATCTGCTCCTAAATCGTTTGTGAAGCTAGCTTCTGTTGTTACTTCATTATCGTCTACTCCTAATTTATCAACGATAATAGCTTTTACTCTTGATGCAATGTCTGACATAATTTTCTGTTTTTTAAAATTTAAATCGGGGCAAAAATACGAATCTTATTAATTCTAACTAGCTTTTGCTCAAGAAATGATTACTAAAGATAAATAAAAATGTTTAATGTCTTCTTAAAATGACCTGATTGTTAATAATTATTCTTTTTTTTGTACTCTAGATTTATAGATATGAAGCGTATTGTCATTTTTGCTTCTGGTTCTGGAACGAACGCAGAAAATATTATAAAGTTTTTTAATCAAACCAAAACGGCTAAAGTGACTCAAGTGTTCTCAAATAATGAACATGCCAAAATTTTTGAAAGATGTAAAAACTTAAACGTTAGTTGCTTACACTTTTTAAAAACTGATTTCTCAAAAGAAGATACCATCTTAAATCTTTTAAAAAATAAGGCAGATTATATTATTTTAGCTGGGTTTTTATGGAAAATTCCTGAAAAAATTGTGGACGCTTTCCCTCATAGAATCATTAATATTCACCCTGCTTTGTTGCCAAAATATGGTGGAAAAGGGATGTATGGGATGAACGTTCATAGCGCTGTAAAAGAAAATAAAGAATCAAAAACAGGTATTACAATTCACTATGTGAATGCCAATTATGATGAAGGGGCCATCATTTTTCAGGCAGAAACAGCTTTAAATAATGATGATTCACCAGAAACGATTGCAGAAAAAATTCATATTTTAGAACAAAAATATTTTCCAAGAGTAATTGAAGATGTAATTTTAGACATAAATGAGTAAAAAAAAGTTTTATGTTGTATGGAATGGACACAAAAAAGGAGTTTTTACTTCTTGGAAAGTCTGTAAAAAACAGATTGATGGTTTTGAAGGTGCTCAATACAAATCTTTTGGAGATTTAGATGAAGCTGAAATTGCAGCAACCAAAAACTATGCAGATTATATAGGTAAAAACACCAAAAAACCAACTTTATCAACTTCTGAAAAAGCAAGTTATGGTGCGCCTAATTTAGAGAGTATTTCTGTGGATGCTGCTTGTTCTGGAAATCCAGGGAAAATGGAATACAGAGGTGTTTTAACACATGATAAAAAGCAAATTTTTATCATGGGCCCTTTTAAAAAAGGGACGAACAATATTGGTGAGTTTTTAGCTTTAGTACACGGAATTGCTTTATTAAAAAGCAAAAACAAAGAAGATATTCCTATTTATTCTGACTCCAGAATCGCCATGAGTTGGATAAAACAGAAAAGGTGTAAAACCAATATGCATTTTGATGCTTCTAACAAAGATTTATTAGAACTCATAAAAAGAGCCGAAAAATGGCTAAAAGAAAACACCTTTAAAAACCCAATTCTTAAATGGGAAACCAAAGCTTGGGGAGAAATTCCTGCTGATTTTGGGAGGAAATAATCCATAAATAATAAAACCCAAAACGATATTCGTTTTGGGTTTTATTATTTATTAGCATGTTAACTTTTTTTCTAAAAACACAAACCTATATAGAAGCTTTCATTAACTCTCTATTCATTCTAGCAATAGTATCTAAAGAAATTCCTTTTGGGCATTCTACCTCACACGCTCCGGTGTTTGTACAATTTCCAAAACCTTCTAAATCCATTTGTGCTACCATGTT
>LAQA01000029.1:68757-76398 GCA_000981625.1 Flavobacteriaceae bacterium ASP10-09a | reverse complement strand
CACCTTTTAATGTGTTAATAATGGATGAGCCAACAAACCATTTAGATATAGCCTCAAAAAATGTTTTAAAAGAAGCTTTAAAAAGTTTTAATGGAACCTTAATATTGGTTTCTCACGATAGAGATTTCTTACAAGGATTAACATCAAGTGTTTATGGGTTTAAGGATAAGGTGATTAAAGAATATTTAGGAGATATTGATTATTTCTTAGAACAACATAAAATAGAAAACCTTAGAGAAGCAGAAAAAAGAACGGTTGTAAAAGTTGATAAAACTTCGGATAAAAAAGAAGCACATCAAATGTCTAGAGAGCAAGAAAAAGAGTTGAAAAAATTAAATAATAAACTCTCCAAGATAGAAACCGAAATTGCAGATTTAGAAGCACAAATTTCAAAGATAGATTTAGAATTAGCGCAAAATTATGATGAAGTGTCTTCTAGACCTAGTTTCTTTGAAAAATATAAAGCTCAAAAAGCGAAATTAGATTCTTTAATGGAAAATTGGGAAAAGGTGGAAGCTGAAGTTTCAAATTTTTCATAAATTGCTATAATTCCGATTACTGAAACTTCGAGAGTAGTAAACTAAAATAATAAAATTATAAATTTCTGTTTAAACAGGAATGACAAACAATGAATTTCAACTCAATAGTAGAATCCAAAAATCAACAAGTTTTCCTCCCGATTTTGGAAGAAAAAAAGGTAGAACTCTTTATAAAAAGAGAAGATTTAATTCACCCTTTTGTTTCCGGTAATAAATTTAGGAAATTAAAATACAACCTACAAGAAGCTAAGAAGCTTAAAAAGAAAGCATTATTTACCTATGGTGGTGCATTTTCTAATCATATTGTGGCCACTGCAGTTGCAGGTAAAATAGCAGGGTTTAAAACTTTTGGAATTATTAGAGGTGACGAATTAGGTAAAAAACTTGAAGAAACATTAGAAGAAAATGCTACTTTAAGAGAAGCTCATAATAATGGAATGAAATTTCAGTTTGTTTCTAGAGAACAATACAGACAAAAATCTTCGTTTGGCTTTGTTGAAAAGATGAAAAATAAATGGGGCGACTTTTATGTAATTCCTGAAGGGGGAACAAATTGTTTGGCAGTTGATGGTTGTGAAGAAATTTTAAATAAAGAAGATTCGGAATTCAATTATATTTGTTCGGCTGTAGGAACAGGTGGAACGATTTCTGGTTTGATAAACGCATCCAAAAAGAATCAAAAAGTAATTGGGTTTCCTGCTTTAAAAGGTAATTTTTTATCGGAGGAAATTAAAAAATATGTTGGTAGAAAGAAAAATTGGAGTTTACAAAAAGCTTATCATTTTGGGGGTTATGCAAAATATGATGATAAATTAATTACTTTTATCAATGATTTCACAGCTGAAACTGGAATTCTATTAGATCCCGTTTATACAGGTAAAATGGTATTTGGTATTTTAGATTTAATTGAAAAAGGAGAGTTTAGTGAAGGAAGTAAGATTTTAGCAATTCATACAGGTGGAATTCAAGGAATAGCCGGAGTCAATCATATATTAGAAAAGAAAGATCAGCAAATAATTAATGTTTCATGAAGTTAAGGGTTTTATTATATTGTTTATGTTTATTGATTTTTTCAAGCTGTGGCTCTAGTCAAAAAACGAGCAAAAGAAAGAAAACCTCGGGTGTAGTTTTAAATGAATCTAAACCTGAAAAACTACCTTCTGTAAATCAAAAAGAATTTACAAAAAAGCTAATTAAGAAAAATCCTAGATTAAATAAACAGACATTAGCTTACATTAGAAAATATGCGGCAATTGCCGTTAAGGAAATGCATCAAAATAAAATTCCTGCAAGTATAACATTAGCACAAGGAATTTTAGAGTCTGGGAAAGGAACTAGTAAATTAGCCTTAAAATCTAATAATCATTTTGGAATAAAATGCCATGCAGGTTGGAAAGGAGAGCGTGTGTATCATGATGATGATGAAAAAGGAGAATGTTTTAGAAAGTACCAATATGTAGAGACTTCTTATGATGATCATTCAGCTTTTTTAACAAAAAGAAAACGATATGCATTCTTATTTAATTATGGAGCTAAGGATTACAAGAAGTGGGCAAAAGGTTTAAAAAAAGCAGGTTATGCTACAGATAAAAAATATCCAAACAAACTGATAAAAATTATTGAAGATTATAGATTATATGAGTTTGATAAGGTAAAAGAAAAAGGTTTTAACTATAAAAAACCAAAAAGAAATAAAGCTAAAACGAAGACTTTCGATGCTACACATCATAAGGTGAAAAAAGGAGATACTTTATATTCTATTGCTAGAAAATTTAATATTTCAGTTTCCAAATTAAAGCAGGTTAACAACCTGAAAAATAATACGATTTCTATAGGTCAGGTTTTAAAAACAAATTAAAATGGCATTTAACTTCTCGAAATGGATGTAAACTTCGACAAGCTCAGTTTCAATAAAATAAATGTTTTTTAGCTTTGTAACCTTTTCTCCCTATTTAATTTTTTTCTGAATATTCTCAGGTTTATTTTACTTGCTATTGTATGTTTTTTTGAAATTTATATCGAAATATTTTTTTTAAATCAATATATTTACAATGTTCACTTAAGTTTTATTTTTACCAATAATCTAGTCTTAAACATCAATAATATGCCTATTATTAAATCCGTAAACGGAAAACATCCACAAATACCATTAGATTGTTATGTAGCAGAAAACGCGACTATAGTTGGTGAAGTTTCTCTAGGTAAAGAATGTAGTATTTGGTTTAATGCTGTTATTAGAGGTGATGTGCACTATATAAAAATTGGTGATAAGGTTAACATTCAAGATGGTGCAGTAATCCATGCAACCTATCAAAAATCTCCTACAACTATTGGTAATAATGTTTCCATTGGGCACAATGCAATTGTGCATGGTTGCACAATTCACGATAATGTTTTGATTGGTATGGGATCCATAATTATGGATGATTGTGTGGTAGAATCTAACTCAATTATTGCAGCTGGAGCCGTTGTTACAAAAAACACGAGAGTAGAAAGTGGTAGTATTTATGCAGGCGTTCCTGCTAAAAAAGTAAAAGATATTTCGCAAGAATTAATCTCTGGAGAAATTGATAGAATTGCGAATAATTATCTAGAATATTCTAGTTGGTTTAAAGAATAATATTTGGGCGTTACAAAAGGCCGCGCTTTTCATTATATCTTTTATTTATACTTCATAAAAGGATGCCATTATAATCGCTAACGCTAAATATCTTTTTTATTCTCGCTCTATTTTTCCTTTTTTAGCCATCTTTTTTTTCTTTATCATTTTCATTCCTTTCATTCTTTTCTCTATTTTCATCTTCTTAAACTTCTCAAATTGTTCTTTATTTAAGATATCTTTCAGGTTGTTTTTAAAAGCAATTTGATTGTCTAATTGCTTACTTTTCATCGCGTAAATTTCGTCTCTAGAAGGCCTCTTTTTTTCAGTTCTCATTTCTTTTCTATTTAACATTATGACCTTTTTACTTGCAATTTGAGCTCTAATTAATGGTTTTATTTGGTCTTGCTGCTTTTTAGATAAATCTAAAGACAATGTCATTCTTTTAACAGTAAGATCTGTTTGTTGCTCAACTGTTAATTTTGGTCCTTTTTCCTTTCTTTTTTTTTGTGCTTCTGCAGTAAAAGTAAAAGCGAATACTAAAATTAAAATGCTTGCTATTTTTTTCATGATATAAATGTTTAATTATTTTTTTATGTACACTTCTTTGACATTAAAATTTTTAAAAGGTTTAAGTTTGTAATTCAATTTAACTAGTGTTTAACTTTTACAGAACATGAAAAAGCTTTTATTTTTTTTCCTATTTGCCTCTTTTTTTACAAATGCTCAAGAAACAGTTAATGTAGATTTAAGCAATCCAAACGCAACCATATACACACATTTATTTTTTTTACAAGATGAATCTTACCAACCTAAAAAAGCTGCTGCAACTATTTTAGGTTTAGAAGAAAAATTAGCGATAGAAAAAGCTATTAAAATCAAAAAAATATTTGATGGGAAAGGTTTATTCGTAGATATAGACAAAGTGCCTAATAATCCTAGTTATAACGACACTGTTGGTTATTCTAGTTCCTATAAATACGTTTTATTTCCTTTAAGAATGCCTCAAATTTATGTAGAGAAAATTGGCGAAAACTGGTATTACTCATCAGAAACAATTGCTAACATAGATACATTATACAAAGAGGTTTTTCCTTGGTATACAGAGAGTTTAAAAAAAATAGTACCAGTTTCTGGACGTAAAAAGTTTTTAGGAATAGCACTTTGGCAACT
The DNA here is from genome assembly GCA_000981625.1 of Flavobacteriaceae bacterium ASP10-09a. GTDB lineage: Bacteria > Bacteroidota > Bacteroidia > Flavobacteriales > Flavobacteriaceae > Polaribacter. The sequence continues at coordinate 72,087 of LAQA01000029.1, read as the reverse complement.
GATAGGTTTGTTGTTGTTATTTGCTTTGGTAACAATTATTTTCTTTATCATCAAAAGAATTGTTTTTTGGTTTTTACAGAAAATTCAACATCAGATAACCAAAAGAAATACAAATATTGAAGTAAATAAGGTTCTTAAAAAGTTAGCACATCCTATTAGTTTATTAGTTTCTTTAGCATTTATCGATAAAATTTTCCCATCATTAGGGTTCCCTTTAGATATTAACACGTGGGTTTTTTTAACGTTAAATATTGCAGGTACTATTTTTTGGATTTATGTTTTTCTTAAAATGGTGCAAGTAATTATGAAGATTTATGCACAATTTACAGAAAAAACGGATGGAAGATTAGATGATCAACTCGTGCCAATTTTAAATAATTTTTTAACAGGATTGGTAATCGCTTTTGGTGCTTTTAAGTTGTTAAGATTGTTTGGTGTAGATACGACAACACTATTAGCAGGAGCAACAATTGGTGGTTTGGCATTTGCTTTAGCATCTCAAGATACTGTAAGAAATCTCATTGGTACGATTATGATATTTTTAGATAAACCTTTTCATATTGATGATTGGATAGAAGCAGGAGAGGTTGTCGGTACAGTAGAACAAGTAGGTTTTAGATCTACGATGGTTCGTGCAGCAGATACTTCTGTGTACCAGATTCCAAATAGTAAATTGTCTGAAATTGTGATTAATAATAAAGGTTTACGTTTGTTTAGACGTTACAACACGAACTTGGGATTGCGATATGATACACCTCCAGAATTAATTGAAGCGTTTGTAAAAGGAGTGAGAGAAATTATTGTTATACATCCAGAAACACGATCCGATTCTTACAATGTAGAGTTTACTGGTTTTGGAGATTCTGCTTTATTGATTATGGTAAATGTCTATTTTAAAAGTTTAGCTTGGGGTGTTGAGCAATCTTCAAAACATAGATTGCACATGGCAATTATTAAATTAGCGAGCGAATTAGGTATCGATTTTGCATTTCCATCAACAACCGTTACTATCGAACAGTTTCCTGAAAAAAAATCACTAAGTTTAAAATATAATATTAATCAAGAAAAAATTGATGCTGCAATTCTAAAAGTAGTATCAGAATTTTCTAACGAAAACCCATCAAAAAACATATGAAACGATTCTTAAAATTTATTTTTCGATTTCTATTATTATTGATTGTAGCTTTTGTAATTTTCTTTTTCTGGGCTTCTTCATCTACTCTAGATAAAAGTGAATATGCTAAATTGATTGAGGTTAATAACAATAAAACTCTTAAAAATGATTCTATTTTTAGCATTGTAACTTATAATATTGGGTATTTAAGCGGAATGACAAATAACCTTGCCGTTGAGTCACCTAAAGAATTATTTGATGATAATTTAGATAAAGTTATATCAGAAATAAAAAAGGTGAATCCAGATATTATGGCTTTTCAAGAAATAGATTTTGATGCTTCTCGAAGTTATCATGTAAATCAAGAAGAAGAAATTTCTAAACTAGGTTTTAATTATAGAGCACAAACAATCAATTGGGACAAACGTTACTTACCTTTTCCTTATTGGCCTATAAGTATGCATTATGGCAAAGTAGTTTCTGGTCAATCTATCATCAGTAAATATCCTTTAAAAGAGCAGCAAAGAATTGTTTTACAAAGAGTAGCAGATGCTCCTTTTCATAGAGATGCTTTCTACTTAGAACGTTTGGCACAGGTTGTAAAGGTTGTTTTAAACGGAAAAGAAGTTGTGTTGATAAATGTTCATTTAGAGGCTTTTGAAGCAGCAACAAGAGCGAAACAACTTGAAGAAGTTTTAGAGATATTCAATAAATATAAAGATAGATATCCAACCATCTTATTGGGTGATTTTAATTCAAAAGCAAGAGATGAGAACGCTGTTATTCAAAAAATATTTGCAATGAAAGATGTTGGGAGTGCAGCTTCTGATATGAATAACCTTGGCAATACTTTTAATTCAAAAGATCCTTCTAAAAGAATAGATTATATCTTCTATACTAAAAATTCGATTGAATATATTGCAGGAAAGGTATTAAATCAATTTGGTCAGGTTTCAGATCATTTACCTATAGAAATGCAATTTAAGCTTAAGTAGATTAAATACTTTTTGCTTCTTTGAAAATTTCTCTTACTGCAATTCCGTAATTTTTTGGACTTTGAGCTTTTTTAATTTTTTTGTATGTCTTATGAGGGTTTGAAAAACTTTGAGAAAAGTACTCCCAAAAACCAAGCATTTTCATTTTAATAGGTGTCGGCCCAGAAAGCGCGGCATCATATTCCTGATAAATACGATCGTGAAATTCATTAAATATGTCAAACCTGTTTTTTGGGTATTCTGTAGTGTCTTTTTTTATCATACTAGGTAAAAAAGGATCTGCAATTAAGCCTCTTCCAACCATCCAATGATCTATCGTAGTAAAACGTTCTTTTAGTTTTTTATAAGCAGCAACAGACGTAATATCGCCATTATAGTACATTTTATGTTTGCTATTGTCTAAACATTTTTGAAACGCTTCTAAATTAGTTCCGCCTTTGTACAATTGTTTTCCTATTCTTGCATGAATTGCAATATTTTTTAAAGGATAGGTATCTAATATTGGTAAAACATCTAAAATTTCTTCAGGAGTATCATACCCCATTCTCATTTTCATAGAAACAATAATGTCAGATTCATTATGAATTTTATGAAGAATACTATTTATTTTTTGAGCGTCGCTAATCAAGCCAGAACCCATTCCTCGTTTTGTAACCATTGGATAGGGACAGCCTAAATTCCAGTTCAGTTCTTTGTAGCCTAATTCTTGTACATATTTAGAAACGAATAAAAATTCATCAACATCATTGGTGATAATTTGTGGAATTACTTCTAATTCAGTGTTATTTTCAGGAAGAATATCTTTCTGATAAGAGTTCTTAATAATAAGCTTTCCATTTAATCGAATATATGGCGAATAAAAAGTATCAATTCCGCCAAAGAAATGGTTGAATGCGTTTCTAAATTTATAATCTGTAAAACCTTGAAGGGGAGAAGATAGAAGTGTCTGATTCATGAAAAATATCGTTACGCAAATATAGAATACTTTTTATTGCATTTGAGAAACAAATTAGCGTAAATCCATCTAAAATCACTACAAGCTACTTATTCATTTTTAAGAAGTTTTAGCTGATTTAATTTAGAGTAAAAAAAACAACGCAAGTATTAAAAAATAAATGATTCCAATGCTATTGATAAAAAGTAAAATTTTGCTTTTACGGTGTTTGTTTTTCAAAACAAGAATGCTTGGTATTATAAAAAGATGAGCGAAAAACGAAAAAG
>LAQA01000029.1:25182-68494 GCA_000981625.1 Flavobacteriaceae bacterium ASP10-09a | reverse complement strand
TTCTTTTTTGTAAACGGTGATTCCTTCTTTGATCGTTTCAGCAACGACAATATCTTTGATATCATTAAGCTTAACTTTTAAAGGATTTGCATTTAGAATCACCAAATCTGCAAGTTTACCAACTTCGAGCGTCCCTTTATTATCTTCTTCAAAATGCTGATAAGCGGACCATTCAGTAATGCATTTCAAAGCTTCATAAGGGGTTAGTCTTTCATTCTTACCTATAATTTTACCGGATCTCGAAACTCGATTGGTTGCGGTCCATATAACGCGCATTAAATTTGGTAAAGCGACAGGAGCATCCGTATGAATTGTAATTTTTAATCCTTTATTTAGTGCTGTTCTCGTTGGACTAATTTTATTCCCCAAACTATCACCAATGATTTCTTTGTGCCAATCTCCCCAATAAAAAGTGTGCAGTGGAAAAAGAGACGCGATTATATTTAAATCCTTAAAATCATCTAGTTGATCTTCCCGGACATATTGCCCATGAATAAGCACATCTCGTCTGCCCTCATTGCCGTAGATATCTGTTACCTTTTTTAGTGTTCTAATCATTTGATCCATCGCAGCATCACCGTTTGCATGCGTATGTATTTGCCAGTTATTTTTAAAAGCTTGTTCATAAATTTTTTCAACTTCTTCATCCGAAGGAATAGCGGGATAGCCTAAATACCCTTCTTTTGCGCCATCTGGCGGAATCAAGTAGGGCTGTGTTCTCCAAGCTGTTCTTCCTTGTGGTGATCCATCTAGCGTAAGTTTTACACCCGCTATTCTGTAGTGCTTTTTATAGGTGGAACTGTACCAGTCAGATTTTAATAAAGAATCCGCAATGGAGTAATCGATATAACTGACAACATCGAGTTTTAAGAAATCAGTAGTTGCCGCATGCTCTAAAAAAAGATGCGAACCTTTCATGGCTCTTCCTTCTTGAACGGTTGTATATCCATAAGACAGCGCCATATTTTGACCTGCCGTTAGAAATACTTTTAAGGCTTCTTCGCTTTTAGGACCTAAAACTTCAGGCATATATGGTATGGCAGCTAATTCTTCCAAGACACCGTTTGGTTCTTGTGTGCCAGTAATTCGTCTTATTAGACCGCCTTCTGGATTCGGTGTTTCTGAGGTAATCTTCAACAATTCTAGTCCCTTAGTATTTACCACGCAAAAATGTCCAGAAATATGAACAATCATAATAGGATGCGCTGTGGAAACTTTGTCTAAATCACTTTTGGTTGGAAATCTTTTTTCCTCTAAAACTGAATCGTCAAACCCCATTCCGAAAATCCAGCCCGTTAATTTAATATTTTCAGGAGTAGACCAATCTTTTAATATCTGAATTAAAGATTCGATATTATTTGCCCCAGCATCTGGCGGAGGAAGTATTTGCGCTCCAATAGATTGACTAGGGAAACCTGCAAAATGCGCATGTGCATCAATAAACCCAGGAAGTAATGTTTTTCCGTCTAGATTTGATTTCTTTGCATTTGGAAACAATTTTTCAGCTTCACTAAGATTTCCAATAAATGCAATAGAATCACCATTAGAGACCATTGATTCCATATAATTGGGTTCGTCACCATTCATAGTAATAATATCACCTCCATAATACAGGATTTGATGTTTTACTATTTTACTAGACTCACTAGAGCAAGCAGATAAGAGTGTTAGAAGAAGTAAAAATGTTAAAAACTGTTTCATACGATTATTTTAAGTTACAACTGTTGCTAGTTTTAATTAGCTATATCAGAGGATAACGAAATTAGTATTTTAAAAATTCAGAAACAAATCAAATTATTGGATAAAACAGAACCTCGCAAATTTGCGAGGTTCTATCATTTTATAAAAAGAATATCTTAGCTTATTTAGGATCTAAAATTAAATCAATTCTGTCTATTACATCTTGTAAGTGGTAACGTGTAAGTGTGTTTCCTCTTCTAGAAGCAGTTTTTACATCTCTTTGCAAACGCTTTAATTCGCCTCTTGCAACAGATTTTAAATCAGATTGGTTGATATTAATTCCACTAATTTTATAGTAACCACCATTTCTTCCTCTTTGATTTTTTGCTGTATTTAACAAATAATCTAATCGGTCTAAATGAGCTCTTTGTAAATTTCTTCTATACGTATCGATAGAACTTCCATTATAAATTTCACTCCAAACACCTTTACGTAAATCGCTCATCATACTTATAAGAGAATATGCTTTAGAACTATTTGTAGTTTCGTTTTCTATCATTCTAGCCATTCTTCCTGCATCTAAAATGTTGTTTAAAGTTCTTGCTTGTAAACCACGAACTCTTTCTACAGAACCAGAAAATTCAGTTTTGCTAAAAATATTTTCATCTAACATCCATGTAGGAGTTTTAAACAACTCATCAATAACAAATTTTAAAGCTTCTTTTTGAGTAGCTTTATCTACGTGTGTATAGACTGCACCTTCTTGATCTGTTGTTTTATAATTTTCATAAACACCACCAATATTGGCAGAAACATGCCCCATGTATCTGTTAAACTGACTTAAAACTTGTCCATACATAGTAGATAAGTTGTCATAATTTTTACCTTTTTCTGAAGTCCATTCTTCTAAATTTGGTAAAATCCTTTGTAAATTTTTAATACCATACATAGAAGCTTTCATTGCATTATCACCTAGATCTTCTGTTTGAGAACTTGGGTCGACAACACCTGTTGCTTGTTGATGTCCAAAACGATACATTGGATCTCCAGCATGTTTTAGAATCCAAGCATCTAAAACTGGTTTTTCATCTTTAGCATCTGTGTCTAAAATAGGTCTATATCCCCAAGAAATCGCATATTTATCATACACACCAATATTAGGCATTAAGGCAACACCTTTATCTTCTGGTTGCGCAACATAATTAAAACGTGCATAATCCATAATAGAAGGTGCAGTTCCATATTTTTTAGTAAAGCTTGCAGAACGCAAAGAATCTACAGGAAACGCAGCAGAGCTCCCCATGTTATGGGGTAAACCTAAAGTATGGCCAAGTTCATGAGAAGACACAAACTTAATTAACTCACCCATTGTTTCTGTCTTAAAGTTGTTTCCTCTTGCATCAGGATTGATTGCTGCAGTTTGGATAAAAAACCAGTTATGTAATAAAGACATTACATTATGATACCAATTGATGTCAGATTCTAAAATCTCTCCTGATCTTGGGTCACTTACATGAGGTCCGTTTGCATTTGGAATTGGCGATGCTAAATATCTTATGACAGAATAACGCACATCCTCTGGGCTATAATCTGGGTCTTCTTCTTTGGTTGGTGCTCTTTTAGCAATAATTGCATTTTTAAATCCTGCAGCTTCAAAAGCAACTTGCCAATCATTTACACCCTGAATTATATAAGGAACCCATTCTTCTGGTGTAGCTCTATCTACATAATAAACAATTTGTTTTTTAGGCTCAACCAATTCACCGCGTTTAAATTTTGCAATGTCTTCGTCTTTAACTTCTAATCTATATCTATCTAAATATGTAACGGTTTTACTTTTTTGAGCATCTAAACCATAATCAGTTTGTCCACGTGCAAACCATCCAACTCTTTCATCAAAATAACGACGCTTCATGGGTACCTTAGGTAATAAAACCATAGAGTTACTCATTTCTAAAGTAATAGAGCCTAAAGCGCTATTAGAAGGAGCTTTACTTGCAAAATATGTCTTTACATGTCTTACTTCTATATTTTTGGGATAACTACTAACTCTGTCTATATAAGAACGTGTTTTATCCATTCTTGAAGCTTTATAAAATTTTCTGTAATACTGAGGTAAACCTAATGGTTTTACATCCGTAGAAAATAAAGAAGTAGCATCTATTACTGTTGCAGTAGAATCTTTACTAAACGCTTTTATTGGGAATGAAAATAAAATAGGTTCTAGATTAGAGTTTACGACTGCTTCATGAACGGGTAAAATAGTGTCTGCAACTACATTGTAAGAAACAATACGTAACAAAAGGTGCTTATTTTTCTTTTCCCAACGTAAAACTTGTGTATTGGTTTTTCCACCACCAAAACCAATTCCACTTGCAGTTTTAGCAATTCTAGTCACCATTAACATTTCTCTTTTTAGTAGAGAATCTGGAATTTCGAAAAGATACGAGTCCTCTTTTGTATGAACCTTAAATAAGCCTTCATCTGTTTTGTGGTCTTTGGTAACTACTTTTCCATAAGGTTGAATTGCTCCTTTTTTAGGCTTTGGTTTAGGTTTTGGAGTAACCTTAATTTCTTGTTTTTTCTTTTTCCAGAATTGAGCGTCAGCTTCTAAAGAAAAGCCAAAAACGAATACAACTAAAAATAGTTGAGAAAGTATTTTTTTTGTGATCATAAATGTTTGATTTGAATTGCTGTCGAAACTACGGAAACTATAAAAAACGATATCTTAATTTTTTGTTAAAGAGAGGGGTGTAAATGTGTTAAAAACAGAAAACCCTGTAAAACTAAGTTTTAAAGGGTTTTTTAAATTTAGAAAGAGGTTTATTTATAGTTGAAAAGCTTCTTTTACTTTCTCAACGTAATCTAATTTTTCCCAAGTAAATGTTTCAACTTCTTCAGAAACAGTTTCTCCCATAGGGTTAGAAAACGTAACTGTTTTTATTTCTGGTGTTCTTCCCATATGGCCATAAGCGGCAGTTTCAGAATAAATAGGTGTTCTTAACTTTAAACGCTGTTCAATAAAATATGGACGCATATCAAAAATAGCTTCTACTTTTTTACTGATTTCTCCGTCGGTTAAATTTACGGTTGCAGTTCCGTATGTTTCAACATTAATACTAGTTGGTTTTGCAACACCAATTGCATAAGAAACCTGTACTAAAACTTCTTTACATAATCCTGCAGCAACTAAATTTTTAGCAATGTGTCTTGTTGCATAGGCTCCAGATCGATCAACCTTAGAAGGGTCTTTTCCAGAGAAAGCACCACCACCATGAGCACCTTTTCCACCATAAGTATCTACAATAATTTTTCTTCCTGTTAAACCAGTATCCCCATGAGGACCACCAATTACAAAAACACCTGTTGGGTTTATATGATACGTAATGTTATCTGTAAATAATTTTTGAATATTAGCAGGCAATTTTGCGGTGACTCTTGGTATTAAGATCCCTACAATATCTTCTTTTATTTTTGTTAACATTGCGTCATCAGATTTGTCAAAATCATCGTGTTGTGTAGAAATTACAATAGCATCAATTCTTTGTGGAACATTATCATCAGAATATTCTATTGTAACCTGCGATTTTGCATCTGGTCTTAAGTAATTAATGTCTTTGTTTTCTCTTCGTAAATTAGCTAATTCAATTAACAATCGATGAGACAACTCTAGCGCTAAAGGCATATAGTTTTCTGTTTCATCTGTAGCATAACCAAACATCATTCCTTGATCTCCAGCACCTTGTTCTTCTGGGTTAGCTCGATCTACACCTTGGTTTATATCCGGTGATTGTTCATGAATTGCAGACAAAACTCCACAAGAATTACCATCGAACATGTACTCGCTTTTAGTGTAACCAATTTTATTTATTACGTCTCTAGCAATTTGCTGAACATCTAAATATGTTTTAGATTTTACTTCACCTGCTAAAATTACTTGCCCTGTTGTAACCAAGGTTTCGCAAGCAACTTTACTACTTTTATCGAATGCTAAAAAATTATCAATTAATGCATCAGAAATCTGATCTGCAACTTTGTCTGGATGTCCTTCAGAAACACTTTCTGAGGTAAATAGATATGACATAATATTTGTCTTTTGTGTTAAAAAATGATTCCTCGATATATAATTGAGGCTTCCTTAAAATTGTCGTTCCCGTATAAACAGAAATATGTGAAAAATGAAAAGAGATTGCTTTGTCGCTTAAAGAAGTAGATAATTACTGCTTTAGCATTTTGTTTTACTGAACCTGTTTTATTGTATAAAACATTTTCAACAAAAGAGGTTGCAATCAGTTCAAATTTTCCTCTCAATTGGATTACAAAAGTACACTATAAAATTAAAATGCATCCTTTTTTAACGATAATTATTTGTGATAGCATCATCAATAAATCATTTTTAGAGATTTAAAATTAATGTTTTTAAAGAATAAATAAAACAGGGTTCAATAAAATGCGAAATTCATATTTTTTAAAAAAATAATTACTTTTTGTTTGGATATTAAATTTTTATGAGCATATATTTGCACTCACAAAGTTCAATAACTTATCGAAATGTTATCAAGAAAGGCGGAGGGATTAGACCCATTGAAGCCTTAGCAACCCTTTAGAAATAAAGAAGGTGCTACATTCTACCTAAATATTTATTATTTGGATAGATAACAAAAAAGAATTTTCCTGTTCTGGAATATTCTATTTTTCTTTTTAACATTTTTCTATTACTACGTTTTTTTTAAGGCGGATTTGACTTTTGGTTTAATTATTTATTAACTCAAAAAACTAGAAAAATGAGTACATTAAAATTAGCAACCAACGCGTTGCATGCAGGACATGACGTAACAACAAACGGAGGCACAAGAGCTGTTCCTATTTACCAAACATCATCGTATGTTTTCAACAATTCAGAACATGCTGCGAACCTCTTTTCATTAAAAGAATTAGGTTTTATCTACACACGTTTAAACAATCCTACAAATCAAATCTTACAAGATCGTTTAGCTGCTGTAGAAGGCGGAATTGGAGCTGTTGTTTTCGCGTCCGGAACTTCAGCAATTGCTACAGGTTTACTAACGCTCTTAAAAGCAGGAGACCATATAGTTGCTTCTAGCAGTTTATATGGCGGAACTTACAATTTATTAAGTGTAACCTTACCAAGATTCGGAATTACAACGACGTTTGTAGATGCCTCAAATCCTGATAATTTTGAAGTTGCAGTGCAAAAAAATACAAGAGCATTTTTTGTAGAATCTTTAGGAAACCCAAAATTAGATGTATTAGACTTAGAAGCAATTTCTACACATGCTAAAAAAGCAGAAGTTCCTTTTATTGTTGATAATACAGTTGCAACTCCTGTTTTACTTAACCCTATTAAACATGGCGCAGATATTGTAATTCATTCTCTTACTAAATATATTGGCGGACAAGGGACTTCTTTAGGAGGCGCTATTGTAGATGCTGGAACTTTTAATTGGGCAAACGGAAAATTTCCCGAATTTACCGAGCCCTCTGCAGGGTATCATGGTTTAAAATATTATGAAACTTTAGGAGCTGCATCGTATACTTTTAAATTAATTTTAGAAGGGTTACGTGATTTTGGAGGTGCATTAAGTCCAACAAACGCATTTAATATTATTCAAGGTTTAGAAACTTTGCCAATTAGAATAAAACAACATTCTATAAATGCATTAGCATTGGCAAAATGGTTGGAAGAGCAAGATGAAGTGGCTTGGGTAAATTATCCTGGTTTAGAAAGTAGTGCTTATAAATCTTTAGCAGATAAATATTTGCCAAATGGGCAGAGCGGAATTGTAACTTTCGGAGCCAAAAAAGGTTTTGAGGCTGCAAAAAAAATCGCAGATAACACAAAATTATTTTCTTTATTAGCGAATATTGGTGATACAAAGTCACTAATTATCCATCCTGCGAGTACAACTCACCAGCAATTAAATGCAGAAGCTCAAAAAAGTGCAGGCGTTTACCAAGACTTAATTAGATTATCTGTTGGGATTGAAGATTTAGAAGATTTAAAAGCAGATTTAAAAGCCGCTTTTAAAGAGGTAAATGAAGTCGTTTTAGAACAAGTTTTTAATCATTAAAAAAGAATAATTATGAGTGATTTAATATTTAGCGTTAAAGGCGAAAGTAATTCTTCTGCAAAATTTATTGCAAAAACGAGACAGTTTCAACTAACTATCGATGAACCAGAAGGATTGGGAGGTACTGATGAAGGTGCAAACCCAGTTGAATACATCTTGGCCGGCTTGGCAGGGTGCTTAAACGTAGTTGGACATATTGTAGCTAAAGAATTAGGTTTTACTATAGATAAGCTTAAAATTGAAGTAGTGGGTAATATCAATCCAGATCGGTTATTTGGAGCTTCTGACAATGAAAGAGCAGGTTTTAAGAAGATTGATTTAAAACTAATTCCTGAAACAGACGCACCGATAGATATTTTGGTAAAATGGCTAAAGATCGTTCAAGATAGATGCCCAGTAAAAGATAATTTAATGAATATTACTCCTATTGGGATTAGTGTAGAAAAACAGTATGTTGCCTAATTTTGAAGATTTAAAAGTTGCTTCTTCAGAATTATAAGCATCTCATAAAAAATCTCACAGGTTTTAAAACCTGTGAGATTTAAAAATATCAAAGTGAAAAATCAATTACAACATATAAAAATCAATAATTTTATTACAGAATTGGGCGATTTCGTTCCTGAACTTAATTTAAGCTACCAAGTTTTTGGTCAAAAATTAGGGGCTTTTCCCATAATTTTAATTAATCATGCATTAACAGGTAATAGTGATGTTGCTGGGGAAGATGGTTGGTGGAAAGAGATTGTTGGAACTCAAAAAACAATTGATACCAATATCTATACAATTTTAGCTTTTAATATTCCTGGAAATGGTTTTGATGGTTTTTTAATTGAAAATTACAAAGATTTTATAGCAAGAGATGTAGCAAGAATCTTTTTAGAAGGATTAAATCAATTAAAAATAGCACAATTATTTGCTTTAATAGGAGGTTCTTTAGGAGGAGGAGTAGCTTGGGAAATGATGATTTTAAATCCGGAGTTGACAAAACATTTTATCCCTGTAGCAACCGATTGGAAATCTACAGATTGGTTAATTGCCAATTGCCAAATTCAAGAACAATTTTTGGTAAATTCAAAAAACCCTGTTCATGATGCACGCATGCATGCCATGTTATGCTATAGAACTCCTGCCTCTTTTAAAGAACGTTTTCAACGAACTAAAAATGATACATTAAAAATATTTAATGTAGAAAGTTGGTTGTTGCATCATGGAAATAAATTGCAAGAACGCTACCAATTGTCTTCTTACAAGTTGATGAATCAATTATTAAAAACAATTGATGTAACAAATGATGGTGAAAAGAACATTGGAATTTTAGATTCAATTACAGCTGATATTCACATAATTGGTGTTGATTCTGATTTATTTTTTACTGCGGAAGAAAATAGAGAAACACATAAAAAGTTAGCATTAACCAAAGCAAATGTTACCTATAATGAAATAAATTCTGTACATGGTCATGATGCATTTTTAATCGAACACGAACAATTACAGACAATTATTGAACCTATTTTCAATAAAGATTATAGAAAGAAAAAAATGAAGGTAGTTAAGTTTGGAGGAAAATCTTTAGCCAATGGAAAAGGTTTAGAGAATGCGATAGAGATTATTCGAAATAAATATAATAACAACGAAAAAATTACAGTGGTTGCTTCTGCAAGAGGCAGCTCTACGAATGATTTGGAAGCGATTTTAAAGAAAGCAGTTGCTAAAAAAGAGTATAAGAATAAGTTTGAAAAGTTTAAGAAATATCAACAAGAGCCAAACCCTAAAGTTGATTTCTCGAAAGAATTTTTAAAACTATCAACTATTTTTGAGGGTGTTTCCTTGTTAGGTGATTATAGTCAAAAAATTAAAGATGAAGTTTTGGCACAAGGCGAAATTTTATCAGTAAAATTGCTAGTAAATTTATTAGAAAAAGAAAACATTTCTTCAAATATCACAGATGCTAGAGATTTAATTATTACGGATGAAAATTTTGGAAAAGCACAACCAATCATTCCGATTTCTAAAGAAAATGTAACTATATATTATAAGAAAAATAAAGATACAATTAACATTGTAACGGGTTTTATTGCATCAAACAAAAAAGGAGAAACGACAACTTTAGGAAGAAATGGAAGCAATTACACAGCTGCCTTATTAGCTAATTTTTTAGACGCTGATGAGTTGCAAAATTACACGCATGTTAGCGGAATTTTTACTGCAAATCCAGATTTGGTTGCAGACGCAAAAAAGATTGCCCAATTATCGTTTTCGGAAGCGAATGAATTAGCCAATTTTGGAGCAACTATTTTACATGCAAAAACCATTATTCCGTTATTAGAAAAGAACATTAATCTTCGGATTTTAAACACGTTTAATAAAGAAGGTCAAGGAACTTTAATTACATCAGAAGCGTCAATAAAAGGAATTAAATCGATTTCTACGATTGATAATGTTGCGCTATTAAATTTTGAAGGTAGAGGTTTGTTGGGTAAAGTTGGTGTTGATGCCCGCATTTTTAAAGCCTTAAGTGATAAAAACATCAATATAAGTATTATTTCTCAAGGTTCTTCAGAGAGAGGAATTGGTTTAATTATTGAAGCTGACAAGGCACAAGAAGCTATTTATGCGCTAGAAAAGGAATTTGAAAATGACTTTTATTCACAAGATGTAAATAGAATCTCTATACTTGATAATGTTGCTGTAATTTCAATAATTGGTCAAGATTTAAGTAGGTTTCATCTGCCTTATAATGCATTAATTAAGAATCAAATTATACCCGTTTTATTTAATAATACGGTTACAGGAAAAAACGTGAGTTTAGTCGTTAAGAAAGACCAATTGCACAAAGCGGTAAATGTAATTCATGGTCAAGTTTTCGGAGTTGCTAAAAAAATAAATATTGCCATTTTTGGAAAAGGTTTAGTTGGCGGAACATTAATAGATCAGATTATAGAAAATACATCATCAGTTTTAGAGAGAAGAAAAATTCACCTCAATGTTTTTGCAGTTTCAAACTCTAAAAAAGTGTTGTTAGATAAAAACGGAGTTTCTAAAAACTGGGAAAATGATTTATTAGAAAATGGTGAGGATAATGTGTCCGTAAATACTGTTATTGCATTTGCAAAGGCACATCATTTCGAGAATTTAATAGTAGTTGATAATACAGCAAGTGTAAATTTTGTTCATAATTATATTCCTTTTATTGAAGCCGGTTTTGATTTGGTTTCTTGTAATAAAATTGCAAATACCTTATCTTTTGATTTTTATAAACAGGTAAGAGCAAAATTAAAAGAACATAAAAAACAATATTTGTATGAAACAAATGTTGGTGCAGGGCTGCCTTTAATTGACACCATCCGATTATTGCATGAATCAGGAGAAAATATCACAAAAATTAGAGGTGTTTTTTCAGGTTCGCTAAGCTATTTATTTAATAATTTTTCTAATAAAAATGTTTCTTTTTCAGAAGTTTTGCAAGAAGCAATTGACAAAGGATTTACAGAGCCAGACCCTAGAGAAGATTTAGGAGGGAATGATGTTGCTAGAAAATTACTGATTTTAGCAAGAGAATTAGATCTAGAAAATGAATTGACAGAAGTTACTGTCAAAAATTTAATTTCAGAAAATTCAAGAGACACTAATGTTGATCAATTTTTAGGGAATTTAGAGTTGTTAAATGATGAATATCAGAACATAAAAGAGCAGCAAAAACCAAATCACGTTTTACGATACATTGGCGAGTTGAGTGGCGATTTATCCAAAGAAAAAGGTAATTTAGAGGTGAAATTAGTTTCCATTCCAGAAAGTACTCCCTTAGGTGCATTAAAAGGGTCTGATGTGATTTTTGAAATATATACAGCATCTTATGCAGAACAGCCTATCGTAATTCAAGGTGCAGGCGCAGGTGCAAGTGTAACTGCAAGAGGTGTCTTCGGAGATATTTTAAGATTGGCAAAACATAATAATTGATAAAATAGAGACAAGAAACTAAAAATCTTTATTTTTTCTATCTGCAAAATTATTTTAAAACAAATTCGCCTGCCGAAAGTCGTTCCCACTAATTTTAAATGTGACTTACTTATCTACTTGTGTTAATCTGTACCAAAAAAAAGATAAATCTTTAATACTTTTAATCTACCATTTTAAAGGTGATTTTTTATAATTAAATTATGTAGTTTTGTTTTATATTTTTCAAAAAACAACAAAATATGGAAGTAAAGCATTTACATATTTGGTTAAACTGAAAGATAGATTTACTGTGTTAATTGTTTTAATTTTCAAAACCGAAAACATTTCTTTAAAGTTTTTAAAAAGTACACTTTTAACGTTTCGTAAAATGGATTTTGTGTTAAGGAAAAATAAAAGTTAGAGCTTGTATGCTACAAGTTTTCGTAAATACAACCTTAGCAGATTTAATTATCCATCATAGATTATTTATAATTGAAAAAAATTGCCATAATTCAGATGAAAAAAACCTTATTTCTCTTTTTAATTTTAGTGTCTTCCTTTCACCTTTTTAGTCAAGAAAATGAAAATAAAAAAACAAAGTTTACCGATTTTTTATCAAAATCGTATTACAGCATAAACTTAGGAGGTGTCTATTATCCGTTTTCAAACGACAATTTAATTGATGGATATTCAACAGAAACCTTTAGTAGAAATTGGTTTTCTGGAAGACTCTTATTAGGCTATAAATTAACCGATGATCTTTCAGTTCAATTTGGAACAATGAGACCAGCTTCTTGGTTTAAGTACGATAATGTTAATAATATTGGTTACGATAGAAGTGTTTGGATAAATGCTTGGTCTTTATCACTTAAAAAAGATTTTAAACTTCATCATAATACTTCTTTTTATGCGGAAGCAGGACTCGCAAATTTAACTAGATTTGGTTTTTCTATAAATGATAAGATTATTTATGAAGATGCACATTATGCAAGTTTATTATATGGTTTTGGAGTACAACATCGTTTAAATGATAAATGGAGATTGTCTTTAAATGGAACCTTCTTGCCAGAATCTACAAAGCATAATCAACCTTCAATTTCACAAGCATCTTTAGGTTTTGAATATCATTTGCAACAAGTTGATGACATAAAAGCAAAGGAATATGCAAGAAATGATTATTTTTTTCCGAACAACATTATTCAAGTTAGTTATGGTACAAGTGCAATTGGTTTTGGAGTAAATCGTTTTTTTGGGATGAGCTTAAAAGTGGGTAATTTCGAGAGTTTTGGAATTCCTATTTTTTGGGTTGGTAAAGTGAAAGCAAAACATGCATTTTCAGTCACATACCAAAAATTAATCTTTAGATCAGAAAAGATTTTCTCTCTAGATTGGGGAGCTAGTGTAACTGCTTTTCAATCAGAATTAACAAATGAAGACGTATTTGCTTTTTCAATTTTCCCAACCTTACGTTTTTACCTTCTAAGAAAAAAAGATTTTGACTTTTACGCAAATTATTCTATTATAGGTCCAACGTTTTTAACAAAAAGTGATATTGATGGTTTTGAGAGTGGGCCAAAAATTACATATCAAGATACTATGGGTTTTGGTGTTTTCTTCGGAAAAAAAAGAAAATATAATTTTGAATTACGCATCATGCATTATTCCAACGGTAATATCTTTACAGGTAATGATGGTGTTGCAATTCCTCTTCAATTTACATTAGGAAAAACATTCTAAAATCTTCAAGTATCAATAGTTTTTCTATTCATCTACTAATTTTATAAGGTTATTTGATTTTAGGAAGTAATTTTAATCTGTAGATAAATAGTTATAAAATAATTTTATAAATAAAAAAATATACGCTAGTTTTTTGTTTAGACGGTTTTAATCAAACAAGAAGATAAGCGCTTGAGGTCTTTGTTGAAAAAAACGATAGTAAGATTTTTCTCAGGTTTATGTAACTTTGCATACAATATTAAAAAAAGAGAAATAGATGCAAGACATCAATATTAAAATAACAGATAGAAAGGGAGAAACTCATGAAGTTATAGCGCCTACAGATATGGCTATGAACCTTATGGAAGTTATTCGGTCATACGAATTAGCAGAAGAAGGAACTATTGGTGTTTGTGGTGGAATGGCGATGTGTGCTTCTTGTCAATGTTATGTAATATCTGATCATGAATTACCTGAAATAACAGATGACGAAGATGCAATGTTAGCAGAAGCTTTTAATATAGAAGATAATAGTAGATTGGGTTGTCAAATACAAATGACACCTGCAATGGATGGATTAGAAGTTGCATTAGCCCCAGAAATTTAAATGCCAGAAATATTGGGAGTTACAGAAGTAAAACAACAAAATTAAATATGAAATCACTAAAAAAAAGAACTGATAATCTTTACTTTTTAGTGAATCTTTTATTTGTAAGCATAAGTAGTATTGATAGACAAATAAGAAAAAGTAATTTTTTTGAAAACTAGAAAGTAAATAAAATGATTACTTTTGTAGTTCAAGACCAAAATAACAATTTAAAACAGATATAAAATGGCATTAGAAATTACAGATGCAAACTTTGAAGAAGTAGTATTAAAATCAGATAAACCAGTATTAGTAGATTTTTGGGCAGCTTGGTGTGGACCTTGTAGAATGGTTGGACCAATTGTAGATGAAATTCATGCTGAATATGAAGGAAAAGCAGTTGTTGGTAAAGTTGATGTTGATGCAAATCAAGAATTTGCAGCGAAATATGGAGTACGTAATATACCAACTGTTTTAATCTTTAAAAATGGAGAAGTAATAGACAAACAAGTGGGTGTTGCACCTAAAAATGTTTATACTGGTAAAATTGATGCTGCTTTATAGTCTCAATTTATAGTTATATAATATAAAAAAGGTTTGGCTAACGTCAAACCTTTTTTTATTTTTAGAATCTAAATTTTCACTCAAATGAAATACTATTTTTCTTTGTTTTTATGTTTATTATTTTTTCTTTCTTGTAATCAAAAACAAGAAAGCCAGATAATTTTAGAAAAAGGCATCTCCTTTGAATTAGCAAAATACAGGAAACAGCAAATTTCTGATGTTTTATATGAATTAGATTTTAAAATTCCGAAAGAAAAAACAACAGCAATTTCTTCTAAATTATTTTTAAGCCTTACCATAAAAGATTTAAAAAATGATGTGCTTCTAGATTTTAATGAGAAAGCTTCAAAACTAAAATCATTAAAAATTAATGGTATAAAATCAGAAATTAACCATCAAAAAGAACATGTTATTATTGATAAATCAACACTTATTTTAGGTAAGAATTCAATAGAAATATTTTTTGATGCGGGTGAATTGTCATTAAATCGAAATGATGAATTTTTGTATACGCTATTAGTTCCAGATAGAGCAAGTACATTGTTTCCTTGTTTTGATCAGCCAGATATAAAAGCAAACTATAAATTAAGAATTACTGCGCCAAAAGACTGGACAGTTTTGTGTGGTGCATTTGAAGAAAGCAGCGTTACTTTACATGATTTTACAGAACATGTTTTTGAGAGGTCAGACTTAATGAGTACATATTTGTTTTCATTTGTTGCGGGTAAATTTACGGAGGAAACTAAAAATCCAGGAGCGTTTGATATGCGCTTTTTGTACAGAGAAAATAATAAAGAAAAGATTGAAGAAAGTGTAGATGCTGTATTTAAGATTCATCAAAATTCTATTGATTTTTTAGAGGAATACACTCAATCTAAATTTCCTTTTCAAAAAATGGATTTTGCTGCAATTCCGCCTTTCCAATATGGAGGAATGGAGCATGTTGGCGCAATTCAATACAGACAGTCTTCTCTGTTTTTAGATAAAAATGCCACTCAAAACAGAAAGTTGAGCAGAGCAAAGTTAATTGCACACGAAACTTCGCACATGTGGTTTGGAGATTTGGTTACCATGCGTTGGTTTAATGATGTTTGGATGAAAGAAGTTTTTGCTAATTTTATGGCAGACAAAATCATGAACCCTGTTTTCCCTGAAGTAAATCATTCTTTAAATTTTATGATGTCTCATTATCCAAAAGCATATTCAGAAGACAGAACAAAAGGCACCAATGCAATTCGTCAGTATTTAGGAAACTTAAAAAATGCAGGTTCTTTGTATGGAAGGATAATTTATAACAAAGCGCCAATTATGATGCGTCAGTTAGAGTATTTATTAGGAAAAGAAGTTTTTCAAGCTGGAATTCAAGAATATATAAAAACATATCAAAACTCAAATGCAGATTGGAATGAATTGGTTTCTATTTTTGATGAAAAATCTTTAGGAGATATTAAACGATGGAGTGATGTTTGGGTGAATTCTTCTGGAAGACCTATTTTTTCTGAAGAAATTGAGTTGAACGAAAAAGGAAATGTAACGAAGTTTGTAATTCATCAAAATGCAGAAGATGGTTCTGATAAAGTTTGGACTCAATCTTTTAAAATTCAATTAAAAGATGCCAGAGGATATATAAAAAATATTACTATAAATAATATGGGTAAATCTTTTGACATTACTTCTGCAACAAAAGATTTTAATCCTGGCGAAGTTTTATACAACACAAACGGATTTGGTTATGGGCTTTTTCCTATTTACAAAAATAAAATTCATGAATATAAAAACATAAAAGACGAAGTTTCAAGAGGGTATCAATTCATTAATTTATATGAAAATATGCTGAACGGAAAAGTTTCTCCTTCAGAAACCTATGAAGTTTATATAGAGGCTATTAAAGTTGAGCAGAATGAGTTAATTACAAATTATTTATCGAAGAGTATTCAATCTATATTTTGGACCTTTTTAACTGAAGAACAGCAACACAATATTCAAAAGAAGACAGAAAATCAAATTTATACACTTTTAGGAAAAGATTCCCCAAAAAATATTAAAAAGACATTGTTTAGATTGTATCAGTTAATTGCAATTTCTGAGGAAGGGAAAGAAAATTTATATCAAATTTGGAATAAAAAGAAGGTAATTAAGAATCTCTTTTTAAATGAGAACGATTATACTTCATTGGCAATGAAATTGATGATTTATGAACATCCTAAATCAGTAAAAATTTTAGAAGAACAACAAGCTAGGATTTTAAATAGAGATAGATTAGAGCGTTTTAAATGGCTATCATTTTCATTGTCTAGTGATGCCAAAGTAAGAGATGATTTTATGGTGTCTCTTTTATTGAAAGAAAACAGAGAAAAAGAATCTTGGGTACAAACAGCTTTGAGTAATATTCATCATCCTTTAAGGCAAACTTCATCAATAAAGCACCTAAAATTAGTTTTAGATAAACTGGAAGAAGTACAATTAACAGGAGATATTTTTTTTCCTAAAAGATGGTTGGAAAGTTCAATTGGTAATTATTCGTCCAAAGAAGCGAATGATATATTAAATCAATTTTTAGAAGAGAATCCAAATTACAACCCAATATTATTAAAGAAGTTATTGCAAACTACCGATCATTTAACCAGAGCTCAAAGCATTAAAAAATAGTATGAATTTATCCGAAGTTAAATCATCAGAAATAAAAAATCTAGACTTACTTGCGAAACAAGTGGTAGAAGGTTTTATTACTGGAATTCATAAAAGTCCCTTTCACGGATTTTCTGTTGAGTTTTCTGAGCACAAATTATATAATAATGGAGAAAGTACACGTCATATAGATTGGAAGTTATTTGCGAAAACAGAAAAACTATATATTAAAAAGTATGAAGAAGAGACTAATTTACGCTGTCATATTATCATAGATAATTCTGCATCTATGCATTATCCTATTGTAAAAAAGCAACGTTTAGATCATTTAAATAAGGTTGGTTTTTCTGCTGTTGCAGCTGCATCTTTGATGGAGATTTTAAAAAGACAAAGAGATGCTGTTGGGTTAAGTATTTATTCAGATTCATATGAATATTATGCACCTGAAAAAGGAAGTGAACGTCATAGAAAAATGTTGTTACATCAATTAGAACAACTATTATTATCTAATTCAGAAGCAACAACAGAAACCTATCAATATTTACATGAGATTGCAGAAAAGATACACAGACGTTCTTTAATTTTTCTTTTTACGGATATGTTTCAAACTTCAAAAGAAGATGCAGCGTTATTTGAGGCCTTAAGACACTTAAAATATAACAAACATGAGGTGGTTTTGTTTCATACTTATGATGGAAAAACAGAATTAAACTTCAATTTTGACAGTTCTCCCAAAAAATTTGTGGATGTTGAGACAGGAGAAGAAATAAATATTTATGTCGAAAATGTTGAAGAAAAGTATAAAGATTTAACAGAAAAATACTTTAAAGAATTGAAAAATAAATGTTTACAATATAAAATTGATTATGTTCCTGTGGATATACATTTAGGCTTTAATCAGGTGCTCACAAATTATTTAATAAAAAGAAAAATTTTCTTATAATTTTCTTTGGCAGATTAAAAAACAGATGTATATTTGCAGCCGCTATAAGCAACGGTTTGGTAGTTCAGTTGGTTAGAATGCCTGCCTGTCACGCAGGAGGTCGCGGGTTCGAGTCCCGTCCAGACCGCAAAAAGCATCTCTTAATTGAGGTGCTTTTTTCGTTTTACAAACTTTTTTTCTTACCAAAAATGAATCAAAAATAAATTGCAACTTTTTGTGTTTATTTAATATTCTCATTAAATGGCTTTTTCAATCCTTCTAATATTACAAATACCTTTCCTGAAAATATTATATAAAAAAAAGATTAAACTTCTCCTGTCGTCTAGCTTTTTTAAAAATAAGCTAGTTAAAATCACATTCTAAATTAAGAAAATCACCTATTGAATCACTCTTTATTGTTAAATAGATTAGCAATACAGTATTTAATACATATTTAAATTCATCCCCAAATGAAAAAATCACAAGAAAATTTCAAAAATTTTAATGGTCAAAAAATTCAATTTTTTGCTATTTCATTTAGATTAATAATTTTCGTGATTAGTTTAGTATTTTTAGTAGAATCAATCTTCTAGTATTTTTTTTTTTTAGTTGAAAGCACCAATAATATCGATATTCTTGGTGCTTTCTTTTGTAAAAACAACAACAAATATTGCAAAAGGCATATTAAAAGAACCTTACCAGAGCTCTTTTTTTTAGAATCATTAAATTATAAGGTAATTAACAAGAGTTCAAATGCAAAAGTCTTGGGTTTATAATAGGTGTAAATAATAATTTTATTTAGAGGATAACATTTCTGGGGTGGCAATAGTTCTAAAACCGATATGATCAGATCCAGAACCCATTGCAATACCCATTTTTGCAGAAATTCTAAAACTTGCACAATAAGAATCGTGGCATAAAAAAGATCCCCCTTTCATTACGTACTCTTTTTGATAAGGATTATTTTGGCTGTAAGACTTATTTGCTCCTTTTGGGTTTAAAATGGGTTTAGAAATATCTAAAGCCTTGTAGTAATTTACATTAAATAAATCACCGGTAATTTCCCAAACATTCCCTGTCATGTCATACAAACCAATACTGTTTGCAGGGTAAGATTTTACAGGAGAGATAAATTCAAATCCATCTATAGATTCATTTTTTATTGGAAAAATTCCTTGCCAAGTATTGGCATTTGAGTTTAAAATTTCAATGTTATTTCCCCAAGTAAAAATAGCCTCAGCATTTGTTCCTTGTGCAGCAGCCTCCCATTCAGACTCCGAAGGTAATCTTCTATTAGACCATTTGCAATAAGCAACGACATCTTCTAAAGCAATATGAACAACAGGAAAATAATCTTTACCCTCTATGGTAGAATATGGACCTTCAGGATGTTTCCAATTTGCGCCAATTTTCCATGTCCACCATTGTTGATGATTGTTCATGTTTGCAACAGCGTTTACACTTCTATTAAAAATTAAACTTCCAGGTTGTAAAATTGAATCATGAGGTTTTGTTGTATTTGCAGGAAGTTGTGTTTTTATTTCTTCCCAATCTATTTTTCTTTCTGCAACTGTACTATATTTTGTTGCATCAACAAACTTTTTAAATTGTTTATTTGTAACTTCAGTAATATCAATATAAAAACCATCTACAGTAACCTTATGTGCAGGTTTTTCTCTAGGCATTGCAAATTTATCACCCTCTTTTGCACCTTGCAAAAAGGTTTTCCCTTCAACCCAAATCATTCCTTCAGGTATTTTTGTTTCCGATATTTCTTTAGATTCAGCTTTTTCTTTTTTACAACTAGAAATAGTTAAGAAAATTATAAAAATACAGAAAGAAAAAATTAGAAACGATTTTTTATTTTGACGGTACATAAACTAGTTTATTTATTTTCTTTACTTTCAAAAGTAATACTTTATTAAGTCTGTAATCTTTTTATAAAGAGGCTAGTTGTCTATTATTCAGTATTGACTGTAAAAAAAGTATTGAGATTCTTTTAGTTTAACCCCTTGCTTTTATGTTTTGTTTAAAGATTATTACACATCCTTAAATGGAATCTATTATAAGTTGAATTTTAAATAATATAATTAGTTGATTTTGAAAATTCCGTAAAAATTTATAAACTTTTTTAATAATATTTGTATATCTCAATATAATCTTTAGATTTGTTGTTCAAACAAAGAGAATACAAATGTTAAATAACCATTTTACTCGTTTCTATTTTTACTTTTATTTTCACAATAAAAGCAGAGACTTTGTATCATGTTGTTAAGAAACATTCATATAATATAAAGTCTCGAATTTAATTCGAGACTTTTTTTTTGATTTTAATTAAATGAATAAAGTAATTGCCATTCAAGGAGCAGAAGGCTCAAATCACCATAAAGTTGCTCGCGACTTTTACGGAACATCAATAGAATTAAAAGAATGCATGTCTTTTGATGTTTTGGTAGATAGCTTATTAGATAAATCTGCAACTTATGGCGTAATGGCTATAGAGAATACAATTGCAGGTTCTATTATTCCAAATTATGCATTAATTGACAATAATAACCTTCATATCATTGGTGAAGAATATTTAAATATCCATCACCATTTAATGGCTTTAAAAGGTCAAGAAATTAAGGATATCAAAGAAGTTTGGTCTCATCCAATGGCATTATTGCAATGTAAAGCGTTTTTTAAAAAACATCCTCATATAAAATTAGTTGAAGATGTAGATACTGCAGAAGTAGCAAAAAGAATTTCGAAAGAAAATTTGATTGGAATTGCAGCAATTGCTCCAAAAATTGCAGCAGAAATTTTTAATTTGGAGGTCATTGAAGATGAAATTCAAACGATTAAAGACAATTCAACACGTTTTGTTATTGTACAAACTCATGAACCTACTAACAATATTGACCAAGTTAATAAAGCCTCTTTAAAATTTGAATTAAATCATAAGAGAGGGAGTTTAGCGGCAATTTTAAATGTACTGAGTGATTGTAAAATGAACTTAACCAAGATACAATCTCTGCCAGTTATAGAAATGCCTTGGAAATATTCATTTTTTGTTGATATCACTTTTGAAGTATATAAAGACTTCCAGAAAGTAATAAAAATTATTGAAATAATGGCAGAGGAGTTCAAGATTTTAGGAACCTATAAAAATGGTAGAAAATGATTAAAGCAGCCAAAAGATTAGATACAGTTCAAGAATACTATTTTTCTAAAAAATTAAGAGAAGTTAGAAGCTTAATTGCTGCAGGAAAACCAATTATCAATATGGGAATTGGGTCTCCAGATCTACAACCGCCAGCAGAAGTTTTAGAAGCAATTCAAGGAAGTTTGAATGATGTGAGCGCTCATAAATATCAATCTTATCAAGGTTTACCAGAATTAAGAAATGCAATTTCAGATTTCTATAAAAACAAGTTTTCTGTAGTTTCTAATCCAGAAAATGAAGTGTTGCCTTTAATGGGTAGTAAAGAAGGAATCATGCATATTTCCATGGCTTTTTTAAATGAAGGCGATAAAGTATTAATTCCGAATCCAGGATATCCAACATATACTTCTGTTACGAAATTAGTAGGTGCTGAACCACTTTTTTATAACCTTAATGAAAATCACAATTGGCAGCCAAATTTTGAGGAATTAGAAAGTCAAGATTTAACAGATGTAAAAATTATGTGGGTAAATTATCCTCACATGCCAACCGGAACAAATGCAACTTTAGAAACGTTCGAAAAGTTAGTTGCATTTGGGAAAAAGCATCATATTTTAATTGTAAATGATAATCCATATAGTTTTATTTTAAATCATAAACCGATTAGTATACTACAAGTAGAAGGGGCGAAAGATATTGCTTTAGAATTAAATTCGTTAAGTAAAACCTTTAATATGGCTGGTTGGAGAGTTGGTATGGTTTTAGGAAATGCGACTTTCATTAACGAGATTTTAAAAGTAAAAAGTAATATGGATTCTGGTATGTTTTACGGCATTCAAAAAGGAGCTATAGAAGCATTACAATTATCGGACGATTGGTTTGTATCCCAAAATAAAATATATGAAGAACGTAGAAATTTAATTTGGCAATTAGCAGATAAATTAGGAGCGACGTATAGTAAAAATTCTACAGGATTATTTGTGTGGGCAAAAATTTCTGAAGGAAAAAAATCAGAAGAAGTTACAGATTCAATTTTATACGATAAAGACATATTTATAACACCAGGAACTATTTTTGGTACTCAAGGAGAAGGATACATTCGCTTTTCGTTGTGTGTGACTTCAGAAATAATAAAAGAAGCAATTAGCAGGCTATAAGCATAAAGGATTATAAAATGAAAAATATATACATGATTGGTGTTGGTTTAATTGGCGGTAGTTTTGCTATTGATATTAAAAAAAATAATCCAAATGTTGTTATTCATGGAATTAGTAGAAAAGACGAAACCTTAAACAAGGCTTTAGAATTAAATCTAATTGATAAAAAAGCAACTTTAGATGATATCGAAAATGCAGATTTAGTAATTGTTTCAATTCCTGTTGATGCAACGGTAAAATTATTACCAATTATTTTAGATAAAATTTCTGAAACAGGTTTGGTAATAGACGCAGGTTCAACAAAAGAAGCAATTTGTAAAGCCGTTGAACATCATCCAAAAAGAAGAAATTTTTTAGCGTGTCACCCAATTGCAGGAACAGAGAAATCTGGTCCAACAGCTGCGATTTCTGGCTTATACGTTGGAAAAACAAACATTATCTGTGAAGTTGAAAAAACAACTTTTAAGCTTCAAGAGAAAGCTCTAAAGTTATTTGTAGACATTGGAATGCGTATTCGGTATATGGATCCTGTTTCTCATGATAAACATATTGCGTATGTTTCGCACTTATCTCACATAAGTGCATTTATGTTAGGTAAAACCGTTATCAATAAAGAAAAAAATGAACGTGATATTTTTGATATGGCAGGTTCAGGATTTGCATCAACTGTGCGTTTGGCAAAAAGTTCGCCAGCAATGTGGACACCAATTTTTAAACAAAATAAAGAAAACGTAATAGAAACATTAGAAGAATACATCAATAATTTACAGCACTTTAAAACGTTGATGGAACAAGATGATTTCTCTGAAATTTTTAACGAAATGGAGAACACAAATTATATAACACAAATTTTAAACGGCATAGATTAAAAGCCAAAATAAGTAGAAAGATGAAGAATACAAAAGAATTAAGAACATGGTTGGATGATATGAAATTAGAGCATCCTCTAGTAATAGCAGGGCCTTGTAGTGCAGAAACCGAAGAGCAGGTTTTAAAAATTGCACACGAATTAAAAGATTCTGATGTAAACTATTTTAGAGCAGGGATTTGGAAACCGAGAACACGACCAGGAATGTTTGAAGGTGTTGGTGAAATCGGGCTAAGATGGCTAAAGAAAGTAAAAGAAGAAACAGGCATGAAAACCTGTACAGAAGTCGCCAATGCTGCACATGTAAAGTTAGCAATCGAAAATGACGTAGATTTATTATGGATTGGTGCACGTTCTACTGTTTCACCTTTTATTATGCAAGAAATTGCAGATGCTTTGGCAGGAACAGACAAAATTGTGTTGGTTAAAAATCCAGTAAATCCAGATTTAGCTTTATGGTTAGGTGGTATTGAAAGATTATATACAGCAGGAATCAAAAATTTAGGAGCAATTCATAGAGGTTTTTCTACGTATGAGAAGTCAAAGTATAGAAATATTCCAGAATGGCAAATAGCGATTGAGTTCCAAAATAAATTTCCAGATTTACCATTAATTTGCGATCCTTCTCATATTACAGGAAATAGAGAAATGATTTTTGATGTTTCTCAAACAGCTTTAGATTTAAATTTTGATGGGTTAATGATTGAAACTCATTTCGATCCTGAAAACGCATGGAGTGACGCTGCTCAGCAAGTTACACCAACAAAATTGAAGGGTATTATGGAAGATTTAAGAATTAGAAAAGAGACAAATACAGAGGCAGAATACCAGAGTACTTTAGATAATTTGCGTGCTCAGATTAATGTAATTGACGGTCAGTTAGTCGATTTATTAGGAAAACGTATGAAAGTTGCTGATCAAATAGGTGGCTTAAAGAAAGAGAAGAATGTTGCGGTTTTACAATCTAAGCGTTGGAACGAGATTCTAGGAAACATGATCTTAGAAGGGGATAGTAAAGGTTTAAGTGAAGAATTTGTTTTAAGAATGTTTAAAGCAATTCACCAAGAATCTATTAATCATCAAGAAAAAGTGATCAACGGATAATTAATATTCAACTTTTTAATTAGATTACAATGAACAGACCTCACAGATTTTAAAACTTGTGAGGTTTTTTTATAAATAGTTTGTGATAACTTTTAAAACCAATATGACGTTTTCTATGTTGCTATTTGGTAAAAAACAATTCATCAATTCAAGGCAATTTTTCCTAAATCAATTTTAATTCTGCATCTTTGTAGCAATGATAGGAATCGTATACAAATCTACAGGAAGTTGGTATCAAGTAAAATCTGATAACGGAGAATTTTACAAGTGTAGAATAAAAGGTAAATTCAGAATAAAAGACATCAAAAGTACCAACCCAATTGCGGTTGGTGATAAAGTTGTATTCGATTTAGAAAAGAATGGTGGTGAAGAATTAGGTGTTATTAAAACCATTTTAGATAGAGATAATTTTATTGTCAGAAAATCAGTAAACCTATCTAAGCAAATACATATTATAGCTTCAAATATCGATCAAGTATTTTTATTGATAACGATTAATAATCCACCAACATTTACCACATTTATAGATCGTTTTTTAGTTTCTACAAGAGCTTATAGAATAGAAACAATTTTGATTTTTAATAAGATAGATTCTTATGAAATTGAAGAGCGTGCAGAAATTTTATATTTAAAAGATATTTACGAAGCAATTGGTTATCGATGTGAAGAGGTTTCTTCTACTCAAAACAAAAACGTAGATATAATTAAAGAATTAATGACTGGTAAAACATCTATGTTTGTTGGTCATTCTGGAGTTGGTAAATCTACTTTGGTAAACGCAATAGAGCCTTCCTTAGATTTAAAAACGAAAGAAATTTCTGATCAACATAATCAAGGAAAACATACCACAACATTTGCAGAAATGTTCGATCTAAGTTTCGATGCAAGAATTATAGATACACCAGGAATTAAAGGTTTTGGAGTTGTAGACATCGATAAATATGAATTAGGAGACTATTTTCCAGAGTTTTTTGCCTTAAAACAAGATTGTAAATTCAATAATTGTATTCATACAAAAGAGCCACATTGTGCTGTAAAAGAAGCATTAGAAGAAGATAGGGTTTCTTGGTCTCGATATAAAAGTTACCTTCAAATTTTAAGTGGTGATGAAGAAAAAGAACATTTTAGAACTGATATTTGGAACGAAGAAGATAATGAGTAAACCATGAAAATTGTTATCCAAAGAGTTTCAAAAGCGAGTGTTACTATAAATGATTTAAAAGTAGCAGCTATTAAAGAAGGGTTACTTATTCTTATAGGTATTGTTGAAGAAGACACTCAGGAAGATATTAATTGGTTGGTAAGAAAAGTTTTAAACCTTCGTATTTTTAATGATGAGCAGGGTATCATGAATAAATCATTGTTAAATATTGATGGAAATGTAATAGTCGTTAGTCAGTTTACGTTGCATGCATCCACCAAAAAAGGAAGCAGACCGAGTTATATGAAAGCAGCGAAACCAGATTTGGCAATTCCTTTATATCAACAATTTGTTGCATCCATAGAGAAAGAATTGAATAAAAAAGTACAAACTGGTGAATTTGGCGCAGACATGAAAGTTGAGCTATTAAATGACGGGCCTGTTACTATTATTATGGATTCTAAAATAAAAGAATAACTTTTTTTTAAAAAAACAATAATTATTAATTTCACAAAAAAAATAAAAATAATACTTTCCAAGGAAAATAAATAACATATATTTGCCATGGAAAATAAAGATAAACTCAATTTAAATTAAATAGTAATATGAAAAAAATAATTTTATCATTAGTAGTAATTGCATCAGTATTAACTGCTTGTAAAGAAAAAAAAGAAAAAGTAGTTGTAAAAGAAGCTGTAAAAGTTGAAGTGAATGTTGTCGCATTAAATAATGTAGATACTACAATTTCTGTTTTAACATGGAAAGGAAACAAGCCTACAGGATCTCATAATGGTACAGTAGCGATAAAAAGCGGAGACTTACTAGTTGAAGATGGCGTTTTAAAAGGAGGTGAATTTGTGATAGATATGAACACAATTACAAATGTAGACATGGCTGGAAGTGATGGCGCAGGAAAAATTGAGGGTCATTTAAAAGCAGCTGACTTTTTTGATATTGCTGTCTATCCTACGTCTAAATTTGTAATTACTAAGGTAGAAGAAGTTGAAGGCAAATTAGCAGTAACAGGTAATTTACAAATTAAAGATGTTACTAAGAGTATTACAATTCCTGCAATGATATCAACGGAAAATGGTATAACAACTTTTAAAAGTGCTGTTTTTAATGTTGATAGAGCAGATTTTAATGTAAAATACGGCTCTAAAAGATGGATAGAAGGATTAAAAGATAAATTTATAAACGATTTAATGGAGATGTCTTTTGAAGTAAAAACGAAAGCATAATTCTTATTCTCGTAAAATTTTACATTAAGACTAGAAATATAAATCTTAAAATAACTAAAAATATGAAATTTAATAAAGCAGATAGACCATGTGGATGTGGAAACACCCAAGACCCAAACGGGTATTGTGATGGATCTCATGCAAATAAATAGTAAAAGGATTACAGTAACATGTTAAGTTCTTATTAAGGCCCAAAACTATATAGTTTTGGGCTTTGTTTCTTTATATTAGCAATGCTAAAAAAAAGATTACATGTTTAAAAATTGCCTTCCCCTAATATTTCTCTTATTTTTTTCTATTCTCTGCTTTTCTCAAAAAACTAAATATTCTTCATTTTTGATTTCTTCTGAATTAAAAGAAGACGCAAATGCAGTTGTTAGAAATAGTGATATAGAAATTACAATTGAAGATGTAGATAAAATGATTGTCTCCAAAACAAAGATTGTTACTGTATTAAATAAATTAGGTAATGCAGATGCTAGAATTTCTGAAAGTTATGATAATGATACAAAAATAACCAACCTATCTGCTATAATTTATGATGCTCTTGGTAATCAAATAAAAAAGTATAAAGAAAGAGATTTTTTAGATGTAAGTGCTGTAAGTGGCGGGACATTATATTCAGACTCTAGAGTAAAATATATTAATTACACACCAATTACGTATCCTTATACTTTAGTATTTAAGTCAGAATATAAAACATCTACAACTGGCTTTATTCCTTGGTGGTTTCCTGTAAATGGATATTATGTGTCTGTAGAAAAAAGTACGTACACTTTAAAAAATCCAAAAGGAATTTCTTGGAGAAAAAAGGAAACAAACTTTACTGATTTTAATATTGAGAAAAATGACTCAGAAACAGCCTTAAAATATGTTTTAAAAAATCAGAAAGCATATGAATATGAAAACAGTTCAGTTTCCCCAAGAGTTATTTTACCAATTGTTAAAGTTGCTTTAAATAAATTTTATTTAAAAGGTGTTTATGGAGAAGCGACCAACTGGGAAGAATTTGGAAAATGGATGCACAAATCGCTCTTACAAGGTAGAGATGTCATAGATGAAGTTACAAAAGTAAAAGTCTTAGATTTAGTTAAAGATGCTAAAAATCTTGAGGAAAAAGCTAAAATTGTATATCAATTTATGCAAAATAAAACACGTTATATAAGTGTGCAAGTTGGTATTGGCGGTTGGGAGCCCATTGCTGCGAGGCAAGTAGATAAAGTCGGTTATGGCGACTGTAAAGGGTTAACAAATTACACAAAAGCCTTATTAGATATTGTTGGTATTACTTCTTATTATACGGTTGTTTATGCTGATGAAAAAAGAAATTTAGATAAGGATTTTTCTTCCATTCAAGGAAATCATGTTATATTAAATATCCCAAATAAAGAAAAAGATATTTGGTTAGAATGTACAAGTCAAACGATGCCTTTTGGGTTTTTAGGTGATTTTACGGATGACAGAGATGTCTTAGTGGTAATGCCACAAGGAGGGGTTATAAAAAGAACAACGACTTATAAAGACATAGAGAATTTTCAAAAAACAGATGCGACCGTGCAACTTAAAATAGATGGCTCTTTAACCTCAACATTAAAAAGAGTTTCTAAAGGGTTGCAATATGACGATAAACAAGGTTTTGTAAGTTTAACTGAAGAAGATTTAATTAAGCGTTATAAATCGAATGTTTGGAGTTATAATAACAATTTAGATGTCAATTCAGTTGCTATAAAGAATGATAAAGAAAACGTAATTTTTACGGAGGATTTAAATATGTCAATTAAAAATTATGCAGCTATAAATCAAGGAGAATATTTATTTAGGGTAAATGTTTTTAATAGGGTCGTTTATGTTCCTAAGAGATACCGAACTAGAAAGCTACCACTTAAAATATCTCAAGGGTATAAAGATATTGACGATCTAATAATTAAAATCCCAGAAGGATATTCTTTAAGTAATTTACCTGAAACAAAAGAACTCTCTACAAAGTTTGGTGCTTACAAGATTACTTTTACCAAGGTAGATGAGACCACTTTTAAGTATCATAAAATAATGGTAATTAAAGAAGGAGTTTATTCGAAGGAAGATTATAAGTTGTACAGGAGTTTTAGAAGAAGTGTCGCTAAATATGAAAATCTAAGAATTGCTATTATTAAAAAATAAATTATATGAAGAAGTTTACGATTTTATTATTGTTGTTAAGTCAATTCTCATTATTTGCCCAAGATTTTAAATTTGGTAAAGTTTCTAAAGAAGAACTGCAAGAACAATTTTACCCTTTAGATTCATCTGCAAATGCAGCTTATTTGTATAAATATAAGAAAGTATCTTATAATTATTCTGGAGAAGAGGGTTGGGAACAAGTTACAGAAGTGATCGAAAGAATAAAAATATATAATAAGGAAGGACTGAATGAGGCTACGAAGCAAATTGCATATTATAAACCAGAAAGTGGTACAAATGAATCTATTTCTGGACTGAAGGCAATTACATACAATTTAGAAAATGGAAAAATAACAAAAAAGAAGTTATCAAAAAAAGAAGTTTTTGATGAAAAAAGGAATAAATCGTGGAGTATTAAAAAACTTACATTTCCAGCAGTAAAGGAAGGTGCTGTTTTAGAATTAAAATACAAAGTGTCCTCTCCTTATTCACAAAGTATAGAGTCTGTTATTTTACAAGAAGATATTCCAGTAAAGAAAATAGATATTCATATTAGAATCCCTCAGTATTTTGTTTTTAAAAAATATTCAAAAGGGTATTTGCCTATTAGTTTAAAAGAAACTAAAGAAAACAGAACAATAAACTATTCATATCGAGAAAATGATAGAGATATTACACTGAAAAATAGAGATATTACACTTTTCGAAAATATATATAAAATAGAAGAAGACTATACGCCTGCTTTAAAGCAAGAAGACTTCGTTGGAAATATAAATAATTATAGATCTACTTTTTCACTTGAACTTTCTCATAAAAAATTTCCAAATAGTGCTTTACAGCCATATGCAAGAACTTGGGAAGATGTCAGTAAAAAAATTCATGAATATCCGAGTTTTGGTAATGAATTAAACAAATCAAGCTATTATAAAAATGATTTACCTGCTAGTCTTCAAACGACAAATAACGAATTTGAGAAAGCTGCTATTATTTTTCAATTTGTAAAATCAAAAGTAAAATGGAATAATAATAAAGGTAAATATACTGAGTTTGGTGTAAAAAAAGCATACAAAGAAGGTGTTGGTAATGTTGCAGATATTAATCTAATGCTGATTTCTATGTTGCGTTTTGTGGGTTTAAATGCAAACCCAGTTTTAGTAAGTACTAGAGCTAAAGGAGTGCCTATATATCCTACTTTAGAAGGTTTTAATTATGTAATTGCGATGGTAGAATCTACAAGTGGTAATTATGTATTGCTAGACGCTACAGAAGTTTATAGTACACCTAGTATTTTGCCTGTAAGAGCCCTAAATTGGAATGGTAGAAAAGTAACTAAAGACGGCAATTCTTCTTGGGTAAAATTAACGTCTTCTAAACATGCTTTGGAAGAAAACATGGTGATGGTTAAGATTTCGGATGATATGATTGTAGAGGGTTTAATAAGAACAAAATACAATAATCTTAATGCGTTAAATTATAGGAATAATAATAATCATGTAACAGAAGAAAACTTAATAACGAAGTTAGAAGAGAAATATAAATTTGAAATAGAAGATTATAAAGTTGCTAACAAGAAAATATTAGGAAAACCAATTGTTAGAAGCGTTAAGTTTATTAGCGAAGACTTAATAGAAGAAATAAACGGGAAATTATATATTGAACCTATCCTTTTTTTAACAGCAAAGACAAATCCTTTTAAGTTAAAAGAAAGAAAATTTCCAGTAGATTTTACAACTCCTTGGAAAGATAGAAATACAGTTTCTATTCAAATCCCTGAAGGATACAAAGTAGAATCTTTACCTGAAACGCTCGCAATAGGTTTACCAGGAGATTTAGGCGTTTTTAAGTACCAAGTAAAACAAGTTGGCAATAAGATTAAAACTATTTCTGTTTTGCAATTTAATCAGGCTATTATTTCTCCTGAATACTATTCTGCATTAAAAGGGTTTTATAGTGAGTTAGTAAAAAAACAATCTGAAAAAATAGTTTTGGTAAAAGAGAAAATTTAAGAACTTAAGCCTAAAAGACTTTCTTTACTTTACATAATAAATAGCATGTTCAATAGAAACTATCAATGTTGTTTTTTTTTGAAATGTTAGTGTAAAAATAATTCTATTAATAAAAGTAAGAAATAGTACTTAAGATTTCTTTTAACTAAGATTTTTTTTGAACTTTAAATATATATAGCAGTCGTATTTTTAACCTGTTCAATTGCAAAAGTACTATGAGTACTGCCAATATATTTGATAGCCGTTAACTTTGTAACCATAAAATTTCTGTATTCATCCATATCTTTTACATAGGTTTTTAAGATGTAGTCGTAATCTCCACTTACGTGAAAACATTCAGAAACTTCATCCAATTTTAGAATTTCACGCTCAAACGTAGTTACATATTCTTTAGAATGTTGAATTAATTTTACATGACAAAAAACCAAAAAGGATTTTTCAATTTTATCTTTGTTGATGATCGCCACATACTTATCAATTATCTTTTGATTTTCTAATTTTTTAATACGTTCATAAATAGCCGTTACAGATAAATTGAGTTGTAAAGACAACTGCTTTGTAGTTTGTTTGCTATCATTTTGTAATAAATTGATGAGTTTCTTGTCTGTAGAATCTAAATGCATATTAAAATTTTTCTAAAAAATGATTTATAATCAATATTTATCAGTTTTTAAAACTGATAAATAAATCAAATTTAGAAAAATAATCTATATTTTATCATTTGTATTGATTTAATTTCTATGTTATTTAGTTTTGCGTAAAAATAAAACTAATAATTATGAGCTTTAATCCAGCAGATAATATTCAAGATTTACAGTTTTTTGGCGAATTTGGCGGTGTAAATCCATCAATTTCAGACTCGTCAACCTATACATTTATATCAGCAAAAACAATGCTCGATACTTTTGAAGGAAATACCGATGGATGTTATTTATATTCCCGTCATTCTACACCTTCCAATTTATATTTAGGGGAAGCTTTAGCCGCAATGGAAGGCACAGAAGCCGCAAATGTTGCTAGTTCTGGAATGGGTGCAATTACACCAACAATTTTACAAATTTGCGGTCATGGAGATCATGTTGTTTCTAGTAGAACGATTTATGGTGGTACTTATGCTTTTTTAAAGAATTTTACGCCTAGAATGGGTATTGAAACTACGTTTGTAGATATTACAAAATTACGTGCAGTTGAGGCAGCAATTTCAGCAACCACTAAAATAATTTATTGTGAGTCTGTAAGTAACCCGTTATTAGAAGTTGCAGATATAAAGGCATTATCAGTTTTAGCAAAAAAATATAATTTAAAGTTAATCGTAGATAATACGTTTTCGCCCTTATCAATTTCGCCAGCAAAGTTAGGGGCAGATATAGTAATACATAGTTTAACAAAATTCATTAATGGCTCTTCAGATTCAATGGGAGGTGTTGTTTGTGGAACTTTAGAATTTGTTAATTCATTAAAAAGTGTTATTGACGGGGCAAGCATGTTATTAGGTACCTCTATGGATTCTTTGCGTTCTTCATCGATTTTAAAGAATATGAGAACATTACATATTCGAATAAAACAGCATAGTTTAAATGCTGCTTTTTTAGCAAATAAATTTGAGAAAGATGGTTTAAAAACAGTCTACCCGGGATTGGAATCACATCCTTCCCACACACTTTTTAAAACCATGATGAATGTAGAATACGGTTTTGGAGGAATGCTTACAGTAGATGCTGGTTCTTTAGAAAAAGCAAATGCATTAATGGAATTAATGCAAGAAAAAAATATAGGATATTTAGCAGTAAGTCTAGGGTTTTATAAAACATTATTCTCAGCACCAGGAACTTCTACCTCTTCAGAAATACCAGAGGATGAACGAAAAGAAATGGGACTTTCAGAAGGTTTAATTCGTTTTTCTATTGGTTTAGATAATGATATTGAAAGAACTTATAAGATGATGAAAACATGTATGCTTGAAGTTGGAGTTTTGTAGTGTTTTTAATTTAGTATGTAAGTTGAAGTGTATGGGATGAAAACGAATGAGAACCTCAGGTATTTTTATATGATAGGTAGAAAAATATATTAAGTTTTTTTTGTTAAATACCTTTTAAGCGTTCTAAAAAAACATTAAAATCTTCCTTACTTGGTGGGTTTCCGTTAAAAGGTAAAATGTCCCATTCATCATTTTTAAAGGAAACTGTAAAATTAAAAACAGAGGTGTTTATATCATTAGGGTTTAACATCGGGTATCTTAAATCAATATACTTATAAGTGCCTTTTTTTTCTTTCTTGGACAAGTTGTAATAATTGTTGCTAAACCAAGCTAAGGTCTGTAGATTCTTATCATTCATATCAATTAAATTATGATTTTTTTCAACAGTCATAATTTTTTCTGAAATTGAATTTTCATCAAATAAAGAATAAAACGCTAAATGATAATTCTTGTCAGTTTCAGCAACAGCATACCACAAAACATTATTTAAGATGGTTGGCTGTACAGAAAATCGATTGTAAGAAATTCCTGCTTTCTCAAAGGATTTTTTAAACACAGTATCTATATAAAATTTATTGATGATTGTAAAAATCATATAGGCAGAGCTGATGTAAATTCCTGTTTTTAACCACCAAGTTCTTCTCGTTTTTTTTCGATTAAAAAACATCAGTATGATCATACATAATAAAAATGGAACAGTATATAATGGGTCCGCTACAGAAATAGTATTGAAAGCAACTCTATAATCAGAGAAAGGTGCAAATAATTGCGTTCCGTAAGGTGTAAAACAATCTAAAATTGGATGTGTAAAAATTGCCCAAAAGAACAACCAAATCCAATCTTTTTGAGTAGTTGTATCCTTTCTTTTATTAGAGTTATAAAGTTTGTAAGTAATCCATCCAAAGAAAAAACAACCTAAAATGGCAAACAATATTGAGTGCATAAAACCTCTATGAAAAGCCATTGCTTGAATTTCATTATTGTAAAAAAAACGCCCAATAAAAACATCTAAATCTGGTATTGTACCTCCAATTGCGCCAAATAAAAGTGCCCTGTTTCCAATTTTTTTACCTAAAATAGCTTCTCCACAAGCAGCACCTAAAACAATCTGAGTTAATGAATCCATGAGGGCAAAAATAAGCCAACTAATTTGATTTGCATAACATTATGTAAAAGCGTAACATTACAGAACATAAAATATAGAGAATGCAGGACAATAAAAATATATCAGAAATAAAAATTGAAAATCAAAAAATCATTAAAAACGAAGAGTTAAGTATTTGGCAGGCTATGTTTCCTGTTTTGGCTTTAGTTATAATGTTGGCTTACAATGTTTTTGTTTTTGGTGATGACGCTTTAAGTGGAAGTAATCAGTTTGTTTTATTGTTAGGTGGAGCAGTTGCAGCGTTTGTAGGTTTTAGAAATAAAATTTCTTACAAAGTTATGATTGAAGAAGTAGCAGAAAATATAAAATCTACTGTTGGTGCAATATTAATCCTTCTAATGGTGGGGGCTTTAGCGGGAACTTGGTTGATAAGTGGTGTAATTCCTGCAATGATTTATTATGGTTTACAAGTTTTAAACCCAACTATTTTTTTAGCTGCTTGTCTTATTATTTGTGCTGTAATTTCGATAGCAACAGGTAGTTCTTGGACAACTTCTGCAACAGTTGGTATTGCTCTTATCGGTATTGGAGAAGCGCTTGGTGTTTCTTTAGGAATGACAGCAGGGGCCGTTTTGTCTGGTGCTTATTTTGGAGATAAAATGTCGCCAATGTCAGATACTACAAACTTAGCACCAGCAATGGCAGGTACAGATTTATTTACACATATAAAATACATGGCATTAACGACTGTGCCTACCGTAATTATTACATTAATTATATTTATAATAATTGGTCTTACACTAGATACAAACGGTGTAGCTGATGTAGATGTTTTGTTAGTAGATATTAATAAAGCGTTTAATATTTCTCCTTGGTTATTTTTAGTACCCGTATTTGTAATTGTTTTAATAGTTAAGAAAACACCACCATTAATTGCATTATTAGCAGGTACAATTTTAGGTGGAATTTTTGCTTTAATTTTTCAACCAGATGTTGTTACACAAATTACAGGCGCTCAAGAATTAACATTTACTTCTGGATATAAAGGAATAATGCAAGCCATCACAGTTAAAACTTCTGTAGCAACAGAAAATACAGCTTTAGTAGATTTATTTACAGCTGGAGGAATGTCCAAAATGTTAGGTACAATTTGGCTTATTTTGTGTGCTATGGTGTTTGGTGGTATTATGGATGCAATTGGTGCGTTAGCAAAAATCAGTGCTTTTATGTTAAGTCTTTTTGATTCTGTTTTTGGATTGTTTGCAAGTACAGTTTTTACTTGTATAGGATTAAATTTTACAGCATCAGATCAATATTTGGCAATAGTTGTTCCAGGTAAAATGTATTCGAAGGCATATGCTGACAAAGGTTTAGCACCAGAAAATTTAAGTAGAACTTTAGAAGATTCTGGTACAGTAACTTCTGTATTGATTCCTTGGAATACTTGTGGAGCCTACCACTCTGGTGTTTTAGGAGTTTCTGTTTTTGACTATGCTATTTATGCGGTTTTTAACTGGTTAAGTCCATTTATGACACTGATATTTGCCGCTTTCAAAATTAAAATTAAAGAATTAGCTACTAAATAATATGATTGTTCTTGCTGAAATTTCTGATGCTAAAGAACTTACTGAGATTGCATTAGAATCAAATTCTTTTTGGGGTTATACTGACGAAATTCTGGAAAGTTGGACCCAAGACTTAACTGTTTCTGAATGTATAATAAAAGAAATGATTGTTTATAAACTTAATTCTGTTGGTTTTTATATTTTAAATCAACCGAAAGAAGAATCCATTGAATTAGAATTTTTATTTGTGTTACCTAATTTTATTAGAAAAGGAATAGGAAGTCAGTTAATAAGTCATGCCTTTGAACAAGCTAAACTATTAAACTGTAAACTGGTAACTTTGTTAGTAGACTCTAATGCAGTTCCTTTTTATGAATCTAAAGGATTTAAAATTATTGATAAAAAAGAAAGCTCTATTACTGATCGCTTTTTAATTGTGATGGAAAAAGATTTATTAGCATAGATATCAATCGTAGAATCCATGGAATATCATGAAGTACTATATCTAAATAATCTCCTGAATTCACCCCGTTTTCACTAGAAAAAGTATTTTCTCCTAAAAGCCATTTAATTACTCCTAAAATATGAGGAGGATTAAAAGTTGCTAAACCTAAAGTTAAACTTGCTATTGAGAAAAGTTTCTAATTGTCTTTTCATCGGATTTTATAATATCAAGTATTTTTTTTCAATAATTCTATCTATGAAATTTGTAGATAGTTTTTTGTTAAAGGAACAAAAAGCACCATCTTTTGTTAAGTGTTTAGGTTAGGCTATATAAACCAATTCCAAACCAAACCAAAACGCACAGTAAAATCTCTGTAAGGGTAATTTGGTGCAGAAAAATAATTCTTTTTAGAAAAACCAGAAGTTGCATTATCAACCTTTAAATACAAACGTGTTCTTCTCACTTGTGCGTTAAAGAAAACGTCAAAAGTCGGAAAACCTATTTCATCAGTATTTTGTAACGTAAATTCTGATAATAAAGGATTGTATGCGTTGGCTTTGTATTTTGTAAAATATTTAAAGGTAATTCCAATATTTACCAACATTGGCTTTCCTTCAAACCAATAATCTGTATAGTAGAAAGTGTTTCTAGTAACAATCTCAGGAACTCTAAAAACAGAACTTCCGCTG
Source organism: Flavobacteriaceae bacterium ASP10-09a (assembly GCA_000981625.1). Lineage (GTDB taxonomy): Bacteria > Bacteroidota > Bacteroidia > Flavobacteriales > Flavobacteriaceae > Polaribacter. The sequence continues at coordinate 31,763 of LAQA01000029.1, read as the reverse complement.
CTTACATTTTGATACATAATTGTATTATCTAAAGCTAGTTTCCAGTATTTAAACTCTCTATTAGCTTTTACTTTTAAATAGGTAATTTGATTTGAAAATTGTTGTGGAGTGTTATTCTCATCAAAATAAGTATAGTTGTCAATATTAGTAAAATTTAGTGCAGCATTAATCCATTTAGAATTAAAAGTAAAACCTAAATCTCTTGTATTTACAGTACTAAAATCGTTTTCCCAATTGTAATCATCATAAGAACTTTGATGTAATAATGTATTAAAATTTGCTGATTTAGAATTAATTAATAAACTCCCCTTTACAACAAAAAGACTGTCTTTTTCATAAACAGCTTCTCCCTTTAAATAAGTACCTGATAGCCTTCCAGAACCTGGGGTAATAGAAGCATTTGCATTTAATTGAAAGTTTTTAATTTTCGCATTCCAATCTGCTCCAATAGAAATTGCACTTCCTTCTAATTTTAATTTATTTATAGCACTATTGCTATTTAAAATAGTATCATAACCATACGAATAATTCGTGTAATTTGCTTTTGCTTTAAATTTACCTAAAACATATTTTGAGTTAAATTCAAGGTTTACTTCATTGTTAGTAATTTTACTTTCTGCAAGATTTTTTGTTGCATCAGTTGCATTCACATTACCAAAAATTGCTGTTGTTGCACCTACTTGAGTAAAATTATAACTCTTGCTTTCGCTGGTAAAAATATGCCCAATTTTTAAATTGCTAAAATCTTTTTTAGTGACTGTATCTTTGTTTGAAAGTAGTTTGTAGCTCTGTTCTAAATAAATTCGGTTACTGTCAAACTGATTTTCTGAGTCTGTTAAATTAACGTCTAACCTTGCTCTGTCGTCAAAATCGGGATTTTCAGAAATAAAACTCTCTAAAGCAGAAGTTGTTAAACCACCACTTTCTTCATTATAAAAATCCTGACTAGTTAAATGACCTCTAATTTCATATTGATTTTCTTTGGTTCTGTAGTGAAAAGTTCCTCTAAAATTTCCATTACTAGCTAAAGACTGTCTGTAAGCACCTAAAGAGCGAAGCCCTTTATATGAAACAGAAAAATTTAGTCTTTTAGAAAAATTTAGCGTAAAGAGAGCATCTACAAATTGTCCTTGTTGCAAGCCTGTTCTATATGAAATTTCTGTAGTTGGTGTAGGAACTTCATAGTATTCTATTTCATCAATATCTAGATAGCTGAATTGTTTTGCAGTAAAACCAATATCTGGAAATTGTTTGATATTATTGAAACTATAACCTAAATTATTAAAAGTTTGCCCTTGATTATGAAAAGCTAAAAGCTCGAAATTATCAGTTCTTAGATAGTTGAATTTGTATTCCTTTTTTAAAGTTAAGGTCGTATCTATATAAGAAGTGTCTCTTTTATGAGAAAACACTTTGTAGTCTGTGTATTTTGTTTTTCCAGATAAAATAACCTTTGTAAAACCTGTATTTCTTAAAGTATCAATTAGACCATCTGTTCCTACAAATGTTTTTTTTCTCTTGGCACCTGCGTCTAGTTTTGACTGAGCGTGTAGACTATTCAGTGTAAAGGCAAATAATAAAAAAGTTAAAATAGTTGTTTTTTTCATTCCAAATTTAACAGTTACAAATGTAAATTAATAAAACGAAAAGAATCGTTAATAATTATGATCAAATCTATTAAATTAAAAATTATTCTTTTCTTTGTAAAATGTTAAAATCAAACTTTAGTGGATTTTCTCTTGAAGCTGGGACAGATGAAGCAGGCCGAGGTTGCTTGTCTGGACCTGTTGTTGCTGCAGCAGTAATTCTTCATAAAGATTTTACACATGCTTTTTTAAATGATTCTAAGCAATTATCAGAAAAAAAGAGAGAAGAACTAAGACCATTTATCGAAGAAAACGCAATTGCATTTGGGGTTTCATTTGTTTGGCAAGACGAAGTTGATGAAATTAATGTTTTGCAAGCCTCAATTACTGGGATGCATAGAGCTATAGATGCTTTAAATATTTCTCCAGAATTTATAATTATTGATGGAAATAAATTCAAGAATTATAAAGAAATTCCGTACGAGACGATTGTAAAAGGAGATGCGAAATACTTAAGTATTGCTGCAGCCTCTGTGTTGGCAAAAACGTATAGAGACGAATATATGGCAAAGATTCATAAAGAATTTCCAATGTATAATTGGAAAAAGAACAAAGGCTACCCAACGAAAGAACATAGAAATGCTATTCGTGAATTCGGTGCGAACATACATCATAGAAAAACATTTCGGTTATTGCCAGAACAATTAAAGCTGAAGGTTTAGTTTTGTTAAGAGGTTATTTTATGCTTTTATTACTCATTATTTTGCTTAATAGACTACAATTTCTTAGATGCTTATAGGGTATTGAATATAAATTTATTTATAAAGAAAAAACTATGAAATATATGTCCCAATTTATTTTCATAGAATAATCATTTATATAATAATCGTTCACAAACTTTTTCTATTTTTACCTTCCAAAATTTTAAGTGATGATTAAAAAAACGAGAGCAGAAATTACTAAATGTATTCTTCATAAAGTAGCGAATAAATTTAACAGCGGACATAACGTGTTTTCTGAAGATTTAATTCGTTTTGATCAAGAAAGTTACGATTTAATGAAGAATTTTCTTTTGAAACCTTTTGGTGGTTTAACGCAAAGTTACCGTTTTTCTCATCATGCAGATGTGCGTTTAAATGAACTAAATAATTATGCTTCTGAAATTTTTAAAGAAGAAAGTAGTTTTGTGGAATATTCTAAAAACATTGTAAACCATTTGTATGAACAATCTAATTCTGCTCAAATAAAAACAGGTGATGTTATTGTCGTCTTTATTGAAGGATTAGAATTCAAAGATGTATTGACAGAAGCTATTGGTATTTTTAAGATTGAAAATAAGGTTGATTTTTTTCAGACTTATTTAGATGATAATGAGAGTTTTGATGTGGTTGTGCAAAAGGGGATTTCTACAAAAAGAATAGACAAAGGTTGCTTGATTTTAAATACATCAGACACAGAAGGTACTGTTGTTTTGTCGGTAGATAATAATAATTATGATGCGCAATATTGGATTAAAAACTTCTTATCTATAAAACTTGCTGATGATCATAATTCGCACACTCAAAATTATTTAGAGATGTGTAAAGAGTTTTCTGAGGAAGTAATTAAACCTGAATTAGGAATGCATCAACAAGGAAATTTCTTAGCAAATACAGTAGATTATTTTAAAGAAAATGAGTCTGTAGATTATGCTACTTTTAAAGAGGAGGTTTTTGAAGAAGATAAACACAAAGAACAATTTGATGAATATAAAAAACACTTCGAAACTTTAAATGATGTTTTAATCAGAAATAATTTTGATGTTTCTGGGGTTGTATTAAAGAAAGAAAAAAGTAAACTTAAAACAGAGATAAAGCTAGATACTAACATAAGTATAAAATTAGATGTCGATGCACCAGAAGCAGCCTCTGAATATTTAGAAAGAGGTTATGACGAGGAAAAGAAAATGAAATATTATAAAGTGTATTTTAACGAAGAAAAATAATTTATTAAAGTCCTGCAAGGTTTAGAAAACCTTGTAGGTATATTCTAGTAAAATATTAGTTTTATTGCTTCAAAAATTCATCAACTTCAAAAAGTGTTTTAAAATGTTTTAGAATTTTTTGTTTTACTTCTTCTAAATCTACTTTTCTCCCTAATTCAACTTCCATAGAAGTTACCGCTTTTCCACGAATTCCACAAGGAATAATATGGTCAAAATAGCCTAAATTAACATTTGCATTTAATGCAAAACCATGCATGGTTACCCAACGTGAAGAGCGAATGCCCATGGCACAAATTTTACGGGCAAAAGGGGTTCCAACATCTAGCCAAACTCCAGTTTCACCATCACTTCTAGTGCCTTTTAGACCATATTCTGCAATTGTTAGAATAATAGTTTCTTCTAAAAACCGCAAGTATTTATGAATGTCTGTAAAAAAATTTTCTAAGTCTAAGATAGGATAGCCAACAATTTGTCCTGGCCCATGATAGGTAATATCACCACCTCTATTAATTTTATAAAAAGTAGCATTTTTTTCTGCTAGTTGTTTTTTATTTAGTAATAAGTTACTTAAATCTCCACTCTTTCCTAATGTGTAAACATGTGGATGTTCCACAAATAAAAAGTAATTTTTAGTGGGTTCCTGTAAATTAGTTCTTCTATTACTAATCTTAACATTAACGATACCTTGCAATAATTCAGACTGAAAATCCCAGGTTTCTTTGTAGTCTTTATTTGCTAAATCAGAAAGTAATATTTTTCTATTCATAATATGAATCACAAAGGTAGAAAATTTGTTATATTTGGAACAATAATTTTTAATCTAAATATATTTTATGAAAAATAAGCTATCTTTTATACTTCTATTAGCAATTGTGTTTTTAAATGTTGATACGATTAGTTCTCAAGAAAATTGGAATAAAATCTCAAAAACAGATTATATCGTTCAAAAGAAAGAAATTTTTCAAAAGAAAAATTTTCCTTCAGAATATGAAATCTTATCCTTAGATTTAAAAGCCTTTTCAAATAAAGTAAAAAACAGCACTTTTAGTAAAAAAGAAATCATTTATTTGCCAAATTACGATGGAAGCTTATCTAGATTTCAAATCAAAGAATCCTCAAATTTTGAAGCTAAATTACAAGCTAAATTTCCAAATATAAAATCATATTCTGCTCAAGGAATAGAGGATCCAACGGCGATTGCAAAAATGAGTATTGGTACAGATGGTTTTCACGCAGTAATTTTTTCTGGTACTAAAGCAACAGTTTATATAGATCCATACTCTAGAGACAATAAAGACTATATTGTTTATGAGAGAAGTAGTTTAACCAAGATCGACGAAGATTTTAAATGTGAAGTAGAAACAGCTGCTAAAAAGGAGTTTTCTGTTTCAGATTTTAGCAAAAATGCCAATGATGGTAAACTAAGAACTTTTAGATTAGCTTTAGTGTGTAGTGGAGAATATGCACAATTTCATTTAGGACCAACTCAACAAAATATTCCTGATACAGCAACAGATCTTGTAAAAAAAGAAGCAGTTTTATCAGCAATGAATACATCTCTTACAAGATTAAATGGGGTCTTTGAAAAAGACTTATCCATAAAGCTTGTTCTTGTAAACGACAATGAAGAAGTAATTTTCTTAGATGCAGATACAGACTTTATTACTGATGGTGATGCAGGCACGATGATTAATGAAGTGCAATCTATTTGCGATAGTAATATAGGTAATTCAAATTATGATATAGGACATATTTTTAGTACGGGTGGAAGTGGTTTAGCCGGTTTAGGAGTCGTTTGTGTAACGGGTCAAAAAGCTAGAGGTGTTACAGGTATAGGTTCGCCAGTTGGAGATCCTTATGATATTGATTATGTTGCGCATGAAATGGGGCATCAATTCGGTGCAACTCATACACAAAATAACAATTGTAACAGAACAGGTTCCACAGCTGTTGAGCCAGGAAGTGCATCAACTATTATGGGGTATGCAGGTATTTGTGCACCAAATGTTTATGGTGCTGGTGATGCAACAGGAGATAGTGATGATTATTATCATGCAGTAAGTATAGCACAAATGTGGGCTAATATTCAATCTTCTGCAAATTGTGGAACACTTACAGAAACTACGAATACAGCTCCTATTGCAGATGCTGGCTTAGATTATAGTATACCAAAATCTACCCCTTTTGTGTTAAAAGGAACTGCAACAGATGTAGATGGTTTGTCTAGTTTAACCTATAATTGGGAACAATTAGATATTGAGATTGGTACAATGCCTCCAGTTGCTACTAGTATTGGTGGTCCTATGTTTAGATCATTGCCATCTAAGGCGTCTCCAAATAGATATATGCCAGATTTAACGACGGTTATTGATGGTAGTACATCTTCTACTTGGGAGGTAGTACCTTCTGTAGCTAGAGAATTAAATTTTTCATTTTTAGTAAGAGATAATTATTCAGGAGGAGGAAGTACAGCAAGAGATGATGTAAAAGTGGAAGTGGTAGATGCAGAGGCCTTTACAATTTCTGCACCAAATACAGCCGTTTCTTGGGATGCTGGATCAACTCAAACAATAACTTGGACGAAGGGAACCTCAGATGTTGCGCCAATAAATTGTTTAAATGTAAATATTAAATTATCAATAGATGGAGGCGTTACTTTTCCTATTACCATAAAGGCCAATACTCCAAATGACGGAACGGAGGATATTGTTATTCCAAATAATATTTCAACCACTTCAAGAATTATGGTTGAGGCTGCAGATAATATTTTTTATAACGTTAATTCGACAAACTTTACGATAAACTCTACAGTGCCAACTTTTATAATGAATAGTGATAGTGGAACTCAATCTGCTTGTAATTCTGTAAATGAAATAGCAAGTTATATTTTAAATTTTGATTTTGTTAATGGTTTCTCAGAGGATGTAAGCTTTACAACAACTGGTCAACCTGCAGGTTCCTTAGTAACATTTAGTCCAACAACAATTAATGGAGATGGTGATGTTACTATG
>LAQA01000029.1:24964-25082 GCA_000981625.1 Flavobacteriaceae bacterium ASP10-09a | reverse complement strand
AGTAGACGGAGCTTCAGATGTTAGTTTGTCGGAAGATTTAACTTGGAATGCAGATTCTAATGCAGTTTCATATGATGTGCAAGTTGCCACAGATAGCGAATTTTCGAATCTAATAGCA
>LAQA01000029.1:24398-24878 GCA_000981625.1 Flavobacteriaceae bacterium ASP10-09a | reverse complement strand
TTTACGACAATTAGTTGTACCGTTTGTGCATCTTCAGGAAATACTACTTACGAAACAAGTACAACTTTCGTTAAATTTAATACGATTGAAAATATTTCAACCAAACAAGATGATAGTGGAGTTACACAAGGTTATTTTGATTACACTTCAATGTCTACGGATGTTACATTAAATGAAAGTCATGATTTAACCGTAAATGTAAATACAGATGGTAGTTATAGAGTGCAGGTAAAAGCCTGGATCGATTGGAATCAAAATTGTAGTTTTGACGATGATGGCGAAGAATATGATTTAGGTTTTGCTACCAATACAGTAGATGGTCCAACTGATTTAAGTCCATTTACAATTACTGTTCCTGCGGGAGCTAATTTAGGAAATACCGTAATGAGAGTTTCTAGTAAATACACTTCATCTACGACAGTTGTTTACCCAACTTCATGTGAACCTGCTTTTGACGGAGAGGTGGAAGATTATACGATT
>LAQA01000029.1:6946-24288 GCA_000981625.1 Flavobacteriaceae bacterium ASP10-09a | reverse complement strand
TTAGAGGTAGATTAATTGACGAGAAAGAGTATTACAATACGCTTACAAATTTCTCTGAAAGAATATTTTTTGAGAAAGCTTCTGCAGGGTTGTACTTATTAAAAGTAACCAATGATAGCAAGCAAACTACTAGAAAATTAATGATTAAGTAAGAGTTGTAAAGACTTTAAAAGCCTCATCAAAATTAATTGATGAGGCTTTTTTATTGTACTTATTTCTGATTAACTATTATTGTTAAATTAATATTTTAGTAAAAAGCTTCTGCAGGGTTATACTTATTAAAAGTAACAAATGATAACAAGCAAACCACCAGAAAATTAATGATTAGATAAATTAAATATTTAACCAATAAGTTAGTTTTAAATTTAAAGATCTAAACCTAGGAGCAAAATTATTAGAATAGTAATTGTCATTATAAACAATAAAAAGATCTGAAAGTGGAGCAAAACGCCATTGTAATCTTGTATTGACTCCGAAGTTTTCTTGCTGACTGCTATATTGTATAAAGGTAGACCAAAATAGGCTCTTATTAAAAGTAAGGTCTATTTTCGGTCCAATTAACAAAATAGAAGCATCTGGGAAAAGATCAGGAAGATTTATTTTATCATAATTTATTTGAATAGAACCCGAAAAATTAGGTTGTATTCTCCACGCTAAATTACTAGCAATAGAATATTTTTTACCATTAAAAAAAGTTCCAGCTGAAGGCTGTATACGATAAGAAAAAGTTTTTCTTTGATCTGATTGATAACTAACATTAAAATTTGTGTATTTGTAGCCATTATCTCCAGGTAAAGCAATAGCTCCTTCTGTTCCTGTCGGATCAAAATCACCAAAAAGATAGGTAAAACGATTGTTCATTTCTACAGTCAATTCTCCTGTATTCATAAAATTTGCTTTCCATCTACTGATGACTGCATAATCAGAGTTTTTGAAATTTAAGTCAGGCTTCCAAATAAAAATAGGAGTGACAGAAAAACTGTGTTTCTGAACTCTACTATCTTTTGGCCAAAAAGTACGCGTTACATTAGGGGTCATTTTAAAAATATCTGTTCTTCTAAGAAACCCTAAATCAGACTCGTAATTATCTCCAACATAAACGCCACTTAATCTTAAGCTAAAATCTCTATTAATGTATTGAGTAGAAAAACCGGCGGAATAATCTTTGTCTTTTATGCCCGGAGAAAAAGACTTGTGAAAGAAATATTTTCCAACCCAAGAATTGTCTTCTGACGCTAACCGATAATCTATACCAATAATTCGATTGTATTTGTCTTCGTCTGTAAGGAAATCATACTCTTTTGTAGCTTGTTTATTAATAAACATTACGCTAATATTTGATCTACTAAATAATTTTTGTTGAAGTGTAATAACAGTATTATTAACCGTTGGAATTTCATTTTTAATATCTTCTGCAGTTTGCATAGTTAACAGGCCAACTCTTAAATTGTTATTTACTTTACCACTTAGTCTAACTCCAGCAATAATGTCATTTTCTATAATGTTATTATTTGCATCTTTTGCGATTCCTATTCTTCTTGAGAAAAAAGGATTAGAATCTCTACTATTACCGAAATCTGCAAAAAGATCACTATTCTCAATAAAAAACTGCCTTCTTTCGGGCAATGAAATTTCAAATCGAGTAAGATTTGTAACTTGTTGGTCTACCTCTACCTGAGAAAAATCAGGATTTAGGGTTAAATCTAAATTCATACTATTACCAACAGTAAATTTTGCATCACCTCCAAACTTTAAATCTGTCTTTGCAGTATTATTCTTAAAATCTTTTGCTGTTATTGCATTTACATAAGGAATAATGGAAATTGGAGATTTTGATTTACCTAATGGTTTTTCAAAAATCATTTCCCCCATATACGCCAAGTTAAAGATAAATTGGTTTTGAGGAATATTTACCCAAGTGTTTCTTTCATTATCTTGGGTGTCAAAATGGTAGCTATTAAACCGCCATCTGGTTTCACCTTCTCTATATTTAAATGCAGATAAAGGAATAATCATTTCTACAATGTAATGATCTTCTTTTATTGCAGTTTTACATTGCCATTTTGTATCCCAAGCCATCGTAAAACCTCTTATTTCAGATCCCCCACCAGAAAGTAACATTTCCCTTTTTACTCCATAAGGATTTGTTCCAAAAATAAACGCATTAGTTCCATCATTAAATGTGTCAAAAAGTAACGTAATATTATCACTTCCTCCAGCTCTAAAATCTCTGCGAAGTGAAGGGATTATAAAATCATTAGCTAGTGCATTTACTTTTATTCCAACATATAAATTATCATCATCAAAAAGAAATTTAATAGAAGCTTGTTGTTTTCCTTGCACAGAATCTAAAGGAAAATATTGCCAAAAACCTGAGGCTCCTTCCGTATTTTTCCATTCATCTTCGCTAAGTTCTGCATCTAAAATTATTGGATTCTCAATAAAATTAACAGATACTGACTTGTTAGTTGTCTGGGAAAAAGTACATATTGCAAAGAAGAAAGTAATAAAGAATAAAATATTTTTCACTAAGATTGATTTTTATATATCCAAATGTAATAAAAAAAACCTCATCAAATTTGATGAGGTTTTTTTTATAAAATAAACTTTATTTTTCTCTAAGAAAGTATATTTGAGTGGTATTAAAAGGAAAGTACAATGTTTGCTGTTACACCTGTACTTTCAGGAACAAATCTACAAACCCCTCCAATACATATAAGTCCGCCCCGCTGTCTTCCATAATTTAGGGTAAATCTTTGAGCGCCTTTTGTGTAACTTCCACCTAAATTGTAATAATTAATTTTTTTTGATTCATCATCATTTCCATAATTGTAAATGTTGTTTGCATAGATAGCAAGTTTAGAGTTTAAGTTAAATTCTACAGTTGCTCCTGTCCAATTTTTTTTATCGTCTTGCGTCCATAAATGTTGTGCTTCAAAACGTAATGATTTACCTGAACCTAGTTTGTAAGTTGCCTCACTTACAAAAATATCTGTTTCTACATTTCCAAAAGTTTCTTCTATGTATCGTTTATTATAGCTTTGGTTTACATAATAAAAAACCGAACTCCAATTTCTTGACCATTTTTTACGTATTTCTAAACTAATCTCTGAAAAATATTTTTCACCAACCCCCAATGGATCAGAGTTGTAATCGAAATTTTCATAATCAAAGTCCCCACTTAACCCGGCCCAATAAGACATGTTTAGTGCGATTTTTGTTCCATATTTTCCACCTAAAAAAGTTTTCTTTTTAAGCGTATAGAATAGATCAACTTGCCCGCCAATCTCTCCAATTTTTAACAGCGTCGGATCTTGAAAAGAAACCTGAGGCTGAGCTTGATACACATATATGTTTGTTAGTAAGTAATCATGCTGTTTAGTTAAGGCTGGTATATAATTAATAATATTCTGATTGTAAATATTTCCAGTGGTTTCTCTTTCAGAGTAGAAACTCATATTTTCAATTCTTCTAAAATTAGCATTTATTCCAAAACCTTTTTTTCCATAACCAAAGTCAAAAAGAAAGGCGTTACCAGGTTTTACATTTCTAACTTTTTGAAAAATAATCAATCCATCGTTACTTTTAGAGACAAATTCTGCGCTAGAATAAAAATTATTCTTTGAAAAATTTACTCTACCAGAGATTGCATTTGTAAGATCGTTAAAATTAAAATCTAAATTATCGTTTACTTCCTTTCTACCAACATAACTAAAACCTAGATCTAAATTCCAAGTATCAGCCTTTAAGATAGAAGATATATTTATTTCTGAATTAAAACCATAGATACTGGCATCAGAAACATCAAAACCACTTCTCTGACTTCCATATAAAGCAGAAAACTCAATATTGTCTGAGGGAGAAAACTTAACTTTTGCACCTCTTAATGCATTGTTTATTCCTAATTGACGGTTTTCCCACGAACGTAAAATTAACCCACTACCATATTGTTCGTAAAAATATCCCGCAGTAACTTCTATTTTTTTTGATTTGTAACCTGCATAATAAAGCGCAATATTTGTTTTATTAAAATCAGGAGAATAATTTAATAGACTCATCGGTTCGTAGCTCTCTGCCTGTATTCCAAAATAAAAATTTGATATTGAATAATCAACTTTTAAATAATTATTGGATCTAAATCTATTTTCTTCTGTAAAATCCCCTGTTTTTTCGTCATCCATATAATATTGTGAATTCGATTCAAAACCAACGGTAAGATTACTATTGTTTTGAGCCAATATTATTGACGTAAAAAAAAACAACTGTAAGGCTATTATTTTTTTCATTTTTTATAAATAATTTAGATATTAGTTTGAGTTTTCTTTGATGATTTCGTAGAATTCGTCTTCAACTCCGGGAGAATATCCAGAATGGATATATATAATTTTAGAATCTTTTAAAATAATTGTTTGTGGAATAGTAGATATATTTAATGCTCTTTTTAATTCTTGATTTTTATCTAACAGAATTTTATAAGGCCATCCTTTACCATTAACCATAGGTCTAATTCTTTTTTGAGTTCTAGCGTCATCGGTAGAAATAGCGATCAATTCCATATTAAAGTCTTCTTGCCATTCATCATAAACTTCACTTATTGCATCCAATTCATTGATGCAAGGCACACACCAACTTGCCCAAAAACTTAGTATCGTGATTTTGTCTTTTGAGATTTCATCTTGAATTTTAACAGATTTACCATCTAAAGTAGTTAAAGTAGTATTTGGAATTGTCGTTTGACTAATACCAACATTGTAAATGAGTAAGCAAACTAATAATAAAATATATCTCATAATTTTTTTTAAAATAAAAGTTCCGCTAATGTATGAAAAAATAGCAGCAGTCTAAATTCTAAATTGTTTTAAGAGTGATTTTTTAATTTAACAAATTATTGATTTAATTTATTATTTCTAAAGTCATTTTATTTTGGCTACATTTACTTTTTCTTAAAATAAAAAATGAATAAATCTATAGTAGATTTATAAAATTATCAAAAAAAAATACAACTATGAATTTAAGTAAACTATTTTATTTTTTTATTATTACTGTCTTATTTAGCTGTTCATCACCATCATCAGATGTAATAGATGATTCTACTGATCCAGCAGGACCTACTTCTATTAGTCTTACTTCAGATAAATCAACACTTGAAGTAGGAGAGACTGTTACTTTTACTGTTATAGATAATGAAGACGAGAATGTTACGTCCCAATCAGCTATACTTATAAATGGTAATTCAATCTCTGGGAGTACTTTTATGCCTTTAGAAGCAGGAACTTATGAGGCGACCTCTACTTACGAATCATTAGTCAGCTATAAAGTTTATGTTACCGCTACTGAACCTGTTACTTTAACGTCAGTGATTATAAGCACGTCTTCTAATGCTGTTTTTATTGGAGCTCAAGTAACTTTCTCAGCTACAGCTGTCTACAGTAACGGTACAACACAAGATAAAACATCAGAAAGTGAGTTCTTTATAGATGATGTACTTATCTCAGGTAACGAATATACTAGTTCTCAAGAGGGTGCTGTTGTCGCAAAAGCAGTATTTGATTCGATGTCTAGCTCAGATATTTCTATAGCTGTTGTAGATCCATCAAATCTTCCTTCAAGTTTTTCTAAAAAAGCAGTAGTTGAAGACTTTACAGGTACTTGGTGTGGGTATTGTCCAAGAGTATCTTATGCTGCAAGTCTTGTTGAAGAACAAACTGATAAAGTTTTTGTCGTTGGGGTTCATAATGGAGATCAAATGGCGAACAGTTTTGGCGATGCTTTGGAAAATGAATATAGTATTACAGGTTTTCCAACAGCCTATATAGATAGAGCGAATACTTGGACATATCCAGAACCAAGTAATGTAGACCAGGCATTGAATGCAGCAGTAGGAACTGTAGATGTTGGTTTAGCAATTGAGTCTTCATTGACTGGGTCAATCTTAGATTTTAAGGTTTATCAAGGGTTTTTACAGAACATGACTGGTGTTAAATTAGTTGTATTTGTATTAGAAGATGGAATACTAGCGAACCAATCAAACTACACTAGTTACTATGGGGGAGCAAGTACAGTTACTGATTTTGAGCATAATGGAGTTTTAAGATATTCAGCTACTGACGTAATGGGAGATCCAACAACATCTACTTTAGGGATACATGAGAAAACATTTAGCGTAGATCTTAGTTCTTATGATGTTTTAGTACCTGAAAATACGGGTATTTTAGCAATGTTGGTAACTCAAACAGGTAGAGTGCTGCTTAATGCGCAATTTGTTGCTGCTAATGAGAATAAGCCTTTTGATTAATCTCAGATATTTACAATTACTATTATAATATAAAAAAAATCGGATTTTATTAAGTCCGATTTTTTTATTTTTATATTTCACCTGATATCCTCGATTATCACAAAATCTCTTCGAAGTGTAGAGATTATAAAATTATTATTAGGTGTCTTTATTTATATAGAGTCTAAAGGAGAATATTAATAAATACTGATTTATTAGATATTTGTTAAAAAAAATATTGAAAATAGATATCTAATAAAAAAAACCTCATCAATATTGATGAGGTTTTTAAAAATAAATAATCTTTTTATTCTTATCCTAAGTAAGGGTATTTGTAATCTGTAGGTGTTACAAATGTTTCCTTAATCATACGAACAGAAGTCCAACGTAATAAGTTTTGAGCAGAACCTGCTTTGTCATTTGTTCCAGAAGATCTTGCTCCTCCAAAAGGTTGTTGTCCAACAACAGCTCCAGTTGGCTTGTCGTTGATATAGAAGTTTCCAGCAGCATTTTCTAATGCTTTAGACGCTTTTTCAACAATGTATCTATCTGTAGAGAAAACTGCTCCTGTTAAGGCGTATTCTGTAGATTCATCCACTAATTTTAATGAAGCTTCCCATTCTTCATCTTCGTATACATAAATTGTCATAACAGGGCCGAATAATTCTGTACACATTGTTTTGTACATCGGATCTTTTGCGACAATAACAGTTGGCTCAATAAAGTAACCAACAGACTTATCGTGACCACCACCAATTATAACATCTGCATCAGCATCTGTTTTAGCAGCGTCTAAAAAGCTTGCAATTTTATCAAAAGAACCTTCGTGAATTACCGCATTTACATAGTTTGATGGATCTTCTGGAGAACCCATTTTTATTTCACTTGCTTGTGCAATTAAATGTCCTTTTACTTCTTCCCACATTGATGCAGGGATAAAAGCACGTGATGATGCAGAACATTTTTGACCTTGGTATTCAAAAGTACCTCTTGTAATTCCTGTTGCAACTTGTAACGGATTTGCAGAATTATGTGCCCAGATAAAATCTTTACCACCAGTTTCTCCAACAATTCTTGGATACGTTTTATAGTTATGAATATTGTTTCCAATTTGTTTCCATAAGTTTTTGAACACATGCGTAGATCCTGTAAAGTGTAATCCAGAGAAATCTGGAGAAGCTAATACAGTATCAGTAATCATTACTGGATCACCATAAACAAGATTTATTACTCCGTCTGGTAAACCAGCTTCTTTAAATAAATCTACAATTACTTGTGCAGAATATGCTTGATGATCAGAAGGTTTCCAAACAACAACATTTCCCATTAAAGCTGGTGCTGCTACTAAATTTGCAGCAATTGATGTAAAGTTAAATGGTGTAATTGCATATACAAATCCCTCTAAAGGTCTATACTCAACTCTGTTCCAAATTCCTGGTGCAGATGCTGGTTGATCTTTAAATATATCAGTCATATATTGTACATTAAAACGGAAAAAGTCGATCATCTCACAAGATGCATCTATTTCTGCTTGGTGTACATTTTTAGATTGCGCAATCATTGTTGCTGCATTCATTCTTGCTCTGTAAGGCCCTGCTAATAATTCAGCAGCTTTTAAGAAAATAGAAGCTCTTTCCATCCAACTTACGCTAGACCAAGCTTCTCTTGCTGCTAAAGCAGTAGAAATTGCAGTATCTACGTGAGATTTATCTGCAGTATGATATTGTCCAACAACATGCTTGTGGTCATGAGGAGGCGTAATATTTTTTGTATTTCCTGTTCTAACTTCTTCGCCATTAATATGCATTGGCACATCAATATTGCTATTAAACATTTCTTTGTAAGTAGCTAATAATTCCTCTCTTTCTGGAGAACCTGGAGCATACCCTTTTACTGGTTCATTAACTGCTTCTGGAACGTTAAAAAATCCTCTTGCCATTTTGTGTGTTTTTAAGTTTTAATCGACTAATTTTGAGCGCCAAAGTTACAATTTTTGTTTCAATAAATTTAGTCGATTCTTGATGTCTTTTATTATTTGGAATTAAATATTTATGTCTAAATGCTCTCAAATACTTAAAATGTATATATGTGTACTGTAACATATCTTCCCTTAGGAAATAATAATTTTATTTTAACGTCTAATCGTGATGAAACGCCATCAAGAAAAACAATATCACCAAAGATTTACGAAGAAGATGGTGTTAAATTAACCTATCCTAAAGATGAGTTAGCAGGAGGAACTTGGATTGGAACAAGTAATAAAAATAGATTGGTTTGTCTGTTGAACGGAGGTTTTGATTCTTATGAGCGTGAAACTTGTTATAAAATGAGTAGAGGAATTATTGTGAAAGCTATTTTAAAGTCCGATGATTTTGAAAACTATATTCATGATTTTGACTTTATAGGAATTGAACCTTTTACGATTGTTTTGTCGGATTGGAATACTCATTTAAAAACTTACGAATTGGTCTGGGATGGCAAAAAAGTACACTTTAAAAAATTAGATCAAAAGCCACATATTTGGTCCTCGTCTTCTTTATATACTCATGAGATGAAGCAAAACCGAAAAACTTGGTTTGCAAATTGGTTAAAAGGGAATACTGAGTTTCATCAACAAAAAGTTATAGAATTTCATAAAAATGAAATTTTAGGCACTATAGGGACTTCAATGAAAATGAAGCGTTCTTTTGTAGAGACTGTAAGTATTACTTCAGTAAAAAAAGAAAATCTAGAAATTTCTTTAACGTATTTAGATTTTTTAAATGACGCTAATACAGTGCAAAAGAAATTAGCAACACGATTATAATTCCAATAGATCCCAAAAATATATAGACCAAATTAAGCATTAAAAATTTTATAAACGTTTTTATATAGCCTTGTTGATAGAATTTTTTCATTGCTATTATGAGATAAATCAAAAAGAGAAGTAGAAAAACCCAAGCACTATCAACTTCCACACTTGTAAAAAATGAAATAAGGTAGAGCATTGAAAGTAACATGAAAAATACTGTTTGCGTATGAAAAACAAAAATCAAATGATCCACATATGTATACTCTCTTCTTATGTAAATAAACTTTAAGAATAAGGTAAAAATAGGCAAGAATATAAATAATGATATTGAGCCATAAGACAATAAATCACTTAAATATTCCTCTATACTATCTTTTTTAACTAGAGAGATTGCTACTTTTGCTCTAGTATATAGAAATCTGTTCGTAAAATTTTTATCGTAACCTAAAGTATCTAAAGCTTGATCTATTCTTAAATCTGGATATTTTTTTTGGTAATTTATAAATTTATCTAATCTCGAATCTCCTCCAAAAGAAATTCTATTTTCCTTGCTAATTTTAATTACAGTTGTATCTTTTGCTTCTTTTTCTATTTTTTTTAAAATTTGTTTTTTTAAAGAGTCAATCTCCTTTTTATTTAAAGTTTCTTTCTTTGTTTTATAGCTATCTTTAGTAACTTCTATAGTATCGTCTTTACTTTCTTCTGCAAGTTCTTCGAATTTATTTTTACTGATAGACAAACCAACAACTAAAAAGAAGAAGATAGAAACTGTTAAATAAAAACGAAACGGATTTGCATATCGGTTTCTTTTTCCATCAATATAATCTCGAGAAACTTTTCCTGGCTTTGTTAATAAGGGGATAAAGGTCGTCCAGAATTTTGAATCCCAGGAAATAAATCCATTAAAAACTTCGTGAACAAAACTTTTAAAAGTAATTTTATTTGTTTTATTTGCTTGTCCGCAATCTGGGCAGAATTTTTCTTGCCCATAAAATGGATGTCCACAATTTAAACATGCTGGATCTTTATTCTTTGCTACTTTATTTTTCGTTTTTTTTAGTTTGATAAGATTGGTGTTGAAAGTTGAAAGGTTGGTATAAATACTTTAAATTCTTCAAAAGTTTTAATATTTTTCATGGTGTAATACCCTTTCATGGCGCCCATTTTAGATTCTAAAAAACAACCAGAACTATAGGTGTAAACATCTTTAGGTCTCAATACTGGCGTTTGTCCAACAACACCCTCTCCTTTTACAATTTCTGTAATGTTTAACGAGTCAAAAATTTTCCAAAAACGATCTGTTAGTTGTACGATTTCAGATGACTTATTTTCAATAGTTATAAAGTAAGCGAAAATGTAATACAACCTGTTATTTCTATAACTTGTACCATTATATTTCGTTTTTACTGAAATTTTAATCCCTTTTGTAATTTGTTGAATCATTATAGTAAATGTAGCTTTTTTGTTTAAAAACTACAAATCAAAATTTCAGCTATTTACTTTGATTGTAAAAGCCAGCCCCAATTCCTATAACTCTATCATATAAACCACTAAAAGGTTTGTAATAAACGATTACAGTGTATTCGTTTTCAGTTTGAAAGAAAGTACCATTAATTTGGTTAGTATCTAACGTTTCATTTTCATCAACTGTAGCAAAAGTATAATTATAAAAACCTTGTTTTAGTAAAATTTGTCCTTCATAGCTATTATCTTCAAAATTATAAAACATTTTATTTTCTTCTTCAATTTTAAAATTATTGAAAGCTCCGTAAATATAGACTTCTTTGTCTACAATTGGTTTGTCTGCATATAAAGTAAAATGCATCATCGCATAATCTGCTTCAGTATTAGGATTTGATGCTTCTAAAGTTCTTACAACAAATTGACCGTTAATATCAGGGTTATAGGTATAGTCTCTATTTGGATTATAAGTAAAAGGATATAAATAATGATGAAAAACCGCTTTCATTTCTATTTTTACCACATTTAAACTTTTATTTCTGATGAATTTACTGTCAAAATTTAAATATTCATTTCCTCCCCAAAAATTAGTTTTGTTTGCGTAAGTATATTTAAGTTGATTTTGTTTGAAAAAGGTGGGTTTTAAATTAGTCAGTTTTTCATTCCAGTTTTCATTTTTTAACAAAACAACATTTACTTCTTGTGCAGGATTATTGATTCTTAAGTTTGGATGATTTATTGTAAATTCAACTGTTTGTTGTGTGTTTATTGTTTTCGTATTTCTGCTCCTAGAGACTTCAACTCCAATTATTGTTGCATTTTCATAGAGAACAAGTCTTCTAGAGAAAACAACTTCATCATTATCATTTAAAACCGAGACTAGATAATTTCCGCTTTTGGTAATTATAGAATTTATATTCGGAATTTTTACGGCATAATGTGTGTAATTTTGAAACGTACTAAAAGAATTGGTCACATCTATAATTGAATTCTGATCAAAACCATCTATAAACTGACTAGAAAGCAACCTGCTTTTTTGCCAATCATGTGTCATGTGTTCTATTTTATATTGGAAATCTTTGCTATCTGCATCCAAATCATCAAAAGATAATTCTAAAACAGTGCCTAATGGCACAATAGAAGAAAAGTTGTTTTCTTGTAAAGGCCTTAATTGAATAGACTTTATATTTTGTGAAACAACGATCGTTGTAAAAAATAAAAAAGCGATGAAGATTCTTTGATGCATAACTTTATTTTGTGCTCTGTAAAAGTAATAATTTTGTATTTATAAAAATCAGTACAAATACTGTTCCTTTTTTATTTAATTTATAAAAGCAAGGTTTTATTCTGTAATACTATATTATTTAGGTAAGTAGAAGCTTTTTTGTAATTTAAATAATAATAATAAAGGTAATTAAGGGGTTTAACCAAAAAACAATTTAACTCAAGGCTACTGTTTTTTAGTGCGAATTTTTTTTTATTTAAATAACGACAACGTTTTTATAAAACCTGATTATTTAGAATAAATATAAATAATAATTTCAAGTGAATATATACTTCAAAGTGTATTAGAGATAGTGCTGAAAAGCCTTAAATTTGCTTGATTTTTTTAGATAATTAAAATTCCGAAATTACTATGTCAAAAGACATTCGTATTAAAAAAGGCTTAGATATTAAGCTTATTGGTGTTGCAGAAAAAACCACTATAGATGTTTCTTTAAGTAGTGTTTATGCAATTAAGCCAGAAGACTTTCATGGAATTACACCTAAACTTGTAGCCAAAGAAGGAGCTAAAGTAAAAGCAGGGGACACACTTTTTTATTCAAAGAGTGACGAACGCATTTTATTTCCTAGTCCCGTTTCTGGTGAAGTTGTAGAGGTAATTCGTGGAGCAAGAAGAAAAGTGTTAGCAGTTAAAATAGCAGCAGATTCAACGCAAGAATATAAAGATTTCGGTACTAAAGATGCAGCAAAGATGTCTGCAGAAGAAGTAAAGAATCATTTGTTTACTTCAGGTTGTTGGCCATTTGTAAAACAACGTCCTTACGATGTTGTTGCAAATCCGAATCAAGTGCCAAAAGCTATTTTTGTTTCAGCATACGCAAGTGCACCTTTAGCTGCAGATTTAGATTATATCTTAACAGGTAAAGAAGCAGAATTACAAGCAGCAATTACAGCTGTTTCTAAACTGACTGAAGGTAAAGTGCATATTTCTATAGGCGAAAGCGCTAATTCTCCTTTAGAAAAATTAAAAGGAGTTGAAATCCATAAAGTTTCAGGACCACATCCTTCAGGAAATGTAGGAACTCAAATTTCAAAAATTGATCCTATTAATAAAGGTGAAGTTGTTTGGGTAATTACGCCGCAAGATTTAGTGATTGTAGGTGAGTTGTTACTTACCGGTAAGTTTAATGCGACGAGAACGATTGCATTAACAGGTTCTAAATTTAATACCCCACAATATGTAACTGCAATTGCAGGAGCACATATTATGGATATAGTTGCTAATAACTTAGAGAACGATAACACAAGAATTATAAGCGGAAACGTTTTATCTGGTACTCAGGTAAATGAAGAAGGCTTTATTTGTTATTACGACAACCAAATAACGGCAATCCCAGAAGGAGATGATTATGAATTATTTGGATGGACTAAACCCGTTTTTAATAAGATATCGACTTCAAGAGCGTTAACTTTTTCTTGGTTAACTCCGAAGAAAAAATACGATTTAAATACAAATACAAACGGAGAGCACAGGGCATTTGTAGTTACTGGGTCTTACGAAAATGTTTTTCCTTTAGATATTTATCCAATGCATATACTTAAGGCATGTATGTATAAAGATTTAGATGAAATGGAAGTTTTAGGCATGTATGAAGTTGCCCCAGAGGATTTTGCTTTAACAGAGTTTGTATGTGTGTCTAAGCAACCTCACCAAAAAATAATTAGAGAAGGTTTAGACTTAATGAAAAAAGAAATAGGATAATTCATGGGATTAAAATCAACATTACATAATCTAAAAGAAAAGTATAAAGGTCAGAAAATGGCCCCTGCATTTAATGCTCTTCATACATTTTTATACCTACCCAACGAAGTAACTCACGGAGGTACTCACATTAAAGCAGCTGATGATTTAAAACGAACAATGAATACAGTAATTTTAGCATTAGTTCCTTGCCTTATATTTGGTATGTTCAATGCTGGATATCAGCATTACAGAGCTGTAGATGCAGCTAATGGTATTGTTAGAGAGGTCTCTTTACTTGGTAACTTTATTACTTGGGATAATCTTATTCTAGGCGCAATAACTGTTCTCCCATTAGTAGTAGTTTCTTATGCTGTTGGTTTAGCTGTAGAATTTTTATTTGCAGTTATTAAGGGTCATGAGGTTGAAGAAGGTTATTTAGTTACAGGTATGTTAGTTCCGCTTATTGTGCCAATTGATATTCCTCTATGGATGTTAGCTGTGGCTGTAATATTTGGAGTTGTTATTGGAAAGGAAGTTTTTGGAGGGACAGGAATGAATATTCTAAACCCAGCTTTAACTATACGAGCATTTTTATTTTTTGCTTATCCAACTTGGATGAGTGGAGATAAGGTATGGGTACATGAAGCAGTGGAAAGAACTGGTACTGCTGAGGCAATTTCTGGTGAAACTATCTTAGGTAGTTATGCCCAAAACCAAGAGATTATTTATTCTTTATCCGAAATGTTTTATGGCTTTATACCTGGTTCTGTAGGTGAAACATCTAAATTATTAATAATATTAGGTGCTCTTATTCTAATCTTCACAAAGATTGGTAGTTGGAGAATAATTCTTAGTACAATATTAGGTGCTTTAGTAATGGGACTAATATTTAATCTTGTTATAGATACTGGTGTAATTGGAGAGTCAAGTAAGTTTTATGGTTTAATGAGTGTTCCTTACTGGCAACATTTACTTATAGGAAGTATTTTATTTGGCGCTGTATTTATGGCTACGGATCCAGTTAGTGCATCACAAACGAATAAAGGAAAATTGATTTATGGGTTTTTAATTGGTTTTATATCTATTATGATTCGCGTATTTAATCCTGCATATCCTGAGGGTGTCTTTTTAGCAATTTTATTAATGAATGTCTTTGCCCCAACTATAGACCATTATGTTGTGAAAGGAAACGTTAATAGTAGATTGAATAGAATGAAAACTAAAACTGCTTAATAATGGAAAAAAGAACAGATAAAAACTTATATACATTACTCTTTGCTACTGGAATGGTAGTTGTAGTTGGTTCATTATTAGCTTTTGTTGCATCTTCATTAAAACCGAAGATTAATGAGAACAAAAGAATAGAAAAACAGCAAAATATATTGTATGCTATGGGCGTACATGAAAATGAAGGAAAAGGTAATGTTGCATTTATTGAGGCTAGTAAAGTAGCTGGTGAATTTTCAAAATACATAAAAAAACAAATTGTAATCACTGGTGATTTGGATATCGTTGAGAACAATGATGCTTATTTAATAGATATCAAAAAAGAACAAACAAAAGCGAAGGCTGGAGAAAAACGTCAATTGCCATTATTTATTGGTGAAAAAGATGGCAAAACATATTATATCGCTCCAATTAGAGGTATAGGTTTGTGGGATGCTATTTGGGCATATGTTGCTGTTGATGAAAATATGATAGTCCAAGGTGCTTATTTTGATCATAAAGCTGAGACTGCGGGATTAGGGGCGAATATCAAACAGAGGTTTTTCATGGATGACTTTATTGGTGAACACCTTCTTGACGAAAATGGTATTTTTAAAGGTATTACTGTTTCAAAAAGTAATTCTGATCCAACTAATAAAATTAAATATGATAATGAAGTTGACGCTATTGCAGGTGCGACAATCACAGGAGATGGTGTTTCAGCTATGATAAAGACTGATCTGAGATTGTATCAATCATATTTTGAAAACTTAAAAACTAACTAGTATATGGGTTTATTATCAAGTAAAGACAGTAAATTAATATCTGATCCATTATCAGATGACAACCCTATTACTATACAAGTTTTAGGAATATGCTCAGCTTTAGCTATTACTGCAGAGTTAAAAGCATCTATAGTAATGGCAGTTTCTGTAATATTTGTTATGGGTGCTGGTAATGTTGTTATCTCATTAATTAGAAATATAATACCATCTAAAATCAGAATTATCGTTCAGCTTACAGTAGTAGCTGCATTAGTAATTGTTGTTGATCAAGTTTTAAAAGCTTACTCATACTCTTTAAGTAAGGAGCTAGGTGCCTTTATTGGCCTTATTATAACAAATTGTATTATTATGGGTCGTTTTGAAGCTTTTGCCCTAGCAAATGGAGCATGGAGGTCTTTCTTAGATGGAATTGGTAATGCATTAGGATATGGACTTATATTAATTATTGTTGGTTTTTTTAGAGAACTATTAGGATCAGGAACATTACTAGGTTATGCAGTTTTGGGAGACTCTATTGAAAAAACCGGATTGTATAGTATAGGTTACGAAAATAATGGATTTATGTTATTAGCCCCTATGGCCTTGATTGTTGTAGGATTAATTATATGGGTTCAAAGGTCTAGAAATACTAATTTAATTGAAGATTAAATAAAATTTATTTATATGGAGTATATAGAATTATTATTTAAATCAATTTTTATTGATAATATGGTATTTGCTACCTTTTTAGGAATGTGCTCTTATTTAGCTGTTTCAAAAAAAGTAGATACAGCTGTTGGATTAGGAGCTGCAGTAATTTTTGTCTTAACTATTACTGTACCATTAAACTGGCTTTTAGATAAATACATTTTACAAGATGGTGCACTGGCTTGGGTCAGTGAAGATTTTGCAATTTATGACTTAAGTTTTTTGTCTTTTATTATGTTTATTGCGACAATAGCGACTATGGTTCAGTTAGTAGAAATTATAGTTGAAAAATTTAGTCCATCTTTATATAACTCACTTGGTATTTTCTTGCCTTTAATTGCAGTGAATTGTGCGATTTTAGGTGGTTCTTTATTTATGCAATCTAGAGAAATTCCAACTCTATCTCTAGCACTTACATATGGAGTCGGTTCTGGTATTGGATGGTTTTTAGCAATTTTAGCAATTGCAGCAATTAGAGAAAAAATTAGATATTCCAATGTACCTGCACCACTTAGAGGTCTTGGAATTACATTTATAATTACTGGTCTAATGGCTATTGGATTTATGAGTTTTGGTGGTATGCTAACTGGTGGAGATGAAGAAGCTGTGAAGACAGAACCAACTAATGAGTTAGTGACAGATGTTGCAGTTGAAAAATTAGACAATGAGTTATTTTTAGAAAACAAAAAAGAAGTTAATTAATATGATTTTAGCATCACAAACATTAGGGACCGTTTTTATTACAATTATTGCTTTTTTAATTGTATCACTATTATTGATTAGTGTGCTTTTATTTGTTAAGCAAAAATTATCCCCATCTGGCCCAGTAATGATTACTATTAATGGAGAAAAAGAAATTGAGGTTGCTTCAGGTGAGACTTTACTAACCACTTTAGGTGCGCAGAAAATATTTTTACCATCAGCTTGTGGTGGTGGTGGTACATGTATTCAATGTGAGTGTCATGTTAACAGTGGAGGAGGGGAAGCATTACCTACTGAAGTACCTCATTTTACAAGAAAAGAAATAAAATCAGGTGCTAGACTAGCATGTCAAGTTAAAGTTAAACAGGATATGAATATTAGTATTCCTGAGGAAGTATTTGGTATAAAAAAGTTCGAAGCCACTGTTGTTAGAAATTATAATGTAGCATCATTTATTAAAGAATTTGT
>LAQA01000029.1:0-6857 GCA_000981625.1 Flavobacteriaceae bacterium ASP10-09a | reverse complement strand
ACCTGATAAATTTAAGCCTGAATGGGATAAGTTTAATTTATGGCCGCTTGTTATGAACAATAAAGAGTTAGTAGACAGAGCTTATTCGATGGCTTCTTATCCTGCAGAAGGAAAAGAAATTATGTTAAATGTTAGAATAGCTACTCCACCATGGGATAGAAACAAAAATGGATGGATGGATGTTAATCCTGGTGTAGCTTCATCTTATATTTTTTCTAAAAAAGCTGGTGATAAAGTTACTATTTCTGGCCCTTACGGTGAATTTTTTATAAATGAATCTGATTCTGAAATGCTTTATGTAGGTGGTGGAGCAGGAATGGCTCCAATGAGATCTCATCTTTATCATCTTTTCAAAACTTTGCAAACTGGTCGTAAGGTTAGTTTCTGGTATGGAGGTAGATCAAGAAGAGAGCTTTTCTACTTAGATCATTTCTATAAATTAGAAAAAGATTTTCCAAACTTTAAATTTTACTTAGCATTATCAGAGCCAATGCCTGAAGATAATTGGAATGTTAAAACGGATTTAGACGCTAAGGGTGATGGTTTTGTAGGTTTTGTACACAATTGTGTTATTGACAACTATTTAAGCAGTCATGAGTCACCTGAAGACATAGAGCTTTATTTTTGTGGACCTCCATTAATGAATCAAGCTGTACAAAAAATGGGTGAAGATTTTGGTATTCCCGATGAGCATATTAGATTTGACGATTTTGGTGGATAAATTTTAAGATCCTTATGAACATACCTCTTTCAAAACAAGAACTTCATAACTTAGCAATGAACCATGTTGGAAAAGATTTAGAGTCTAGAGGTTTTGAATTCATAGCCGTAAATAGTAAGCTTAAAAAAAATCCTCAATTTGTCTGTATCGATAAAAATAAACAATACTATTTCGTAATTGTAAAAGCTATTCTGCTTCCTGAAAACCCTAATAATTATGACTTGGTTTGGATGGCTAAGTTTAAGCAACATGCCAAATCCCACGATTCAAAGGTTCTTTATGCTGGAGTAGGATTAGCTAATTCAGAGAATAAAAATAAACCAGTATATTTAAATAAAGATTATTTTATTGAGTATAATGGAATTCAAGTAATTGATGACAATTTAAACTAATGCGCTACCTATTATTTTTTTTTATTTTTTTTTATTCTTGTGTAAATAATATTGACAAGAAAACTATTTTAAGAGGGGATATCTATGGGACTACTTATAGTATTGTATATTTTTCTAAAGTTGATTTACAATTAAAAGTAAAAATTGACAGCATATTTAATTCCATTGATATGTCTATGTCAACCTACAATTCAAACTCTTTAGTCACTAAAATAAATAATAATAAAGAAGTTTTATTAGATGATCATTTTAAGTATGTTTTTAATACATCTAAAAAAATATATTATGAAACAAGTGGAGATTTTGATCCATCTATTGGTCCATTAGTTAACTCACTAGATTTTGGTCCTCAAACCAATAATATTTCAACTGATAGTCTAATGAAATTAGTTGGATTAGATAAATTTAAAATTTTTCAAAATAAATTACAAAGACCCCTGAATTCTTTTTTAGATTTTAATGCTATCGCAAAGGGCTATAGTGTAGATATGATTTCAGAGTTTTTGACATTTAATAATATTACTAATTTTTTAGTTGAAGTAGGGGGAGAGATTAGATCTAGTGGTTTGAATTTAGGTGATGACCGAAATTGGAGAGTAGGTTTAGACACTCCTACGTTTGATGGCTTACAGAACGAGATTTATAAAGCTTTTAATTTGATAGACAAATCCATGGCTACATCAGGAGTTTATAGGAAATTTAAAATTGATAGTTTAGGGAATAAATATGCGCACATTATTGATCCAAAAACTGGATATTCATCCAAAACTAATATTTTAAGTATTACTGTAATTGCTGATAATTGCATTGAAGCTGATGCCTATGCTACTGCTTTGCATTTAATGACTTTAGATGAAATTAATTTATTTGTACAAGAAAATGATAAAATTAGTGTTTTTATAATATTTAAAGATGAGAACAACAAAATCCAAGATTTGTCTTTAAATAATTTTCCTTCTATTTAGTGCACACTGGAACAATCTCCCCTTTTTTAATAGAGAATTTATTTATTTCATTAACAGATAAACTAACTGTATAATCTATTTCCTCAACTTTAAAGCCTGCATTTCTAAGTTTCATAAAATAATCAAGACCATATACTCTAACATGATCATATTGACCAAATATTTTATTTCTTTCATCTTTGTCTATTATCGAATCATCTTGAAATGTACATTTCCTTTTCATATCTATTGGAACTTGAAAAATTCCAGTTCCCCCTTTTTTAAGAACTCTATATAATTCTTTTATAGCTTTTTTATCATCTAAAACATGTTCTAATACGTGATTACATAGTATAAAGTCATATGTATTGTCTTTGATTGGAAGGTTGCAAATGTCAGCTTTTATTTTTGCTATTGGTGAGTTTAAATCTATAGTGTCATAATCGATATTACTTAATTTTTTAAATTTTTTATAGAATGCCTGTTCGGGTGCAAAGTGTAATAGTTTAATTTTTTTTGTAAAAAAATCTGTTTCATTTTTTAAATATAGCCAAAGTAATCTATGTCTTTCCAAAGAAAAAGTAGATGGGGAGAGTGCGTTTTTTCTAAGATTATTATATCCATAAGGTAAAAAAGTACTGAAAGATTTTCCATCAATCGGATCTGTAAATTTATTACCTTTTAAAAAGACAGCTAAAATAGGTTGGAATATAAAACTAATCTTTATCAGAAAAGTTCTTGAAAATGTGTTTAATATCAGTTTAATTAAGTTATTCATACTTTTTTGAACTCATTTTCTTCATCTGATGTAATCCCCAGAGCTTCATATATATAAGAGAACGTAGAGAGTAATTCTGGTTTTCCATTAACTATTGCGATATTATGCTCAAAATGAGCGCTAGGTTTATTGTCTAGTGTAGTTATGGTCCATCCGTCATTGTGATGTCTTATTTTATGTGTTCCTTGATTTATCATAGGTTCAATTGCAACAACCATTCCCTCAAGAAATTTTTTTCCTTTACCTCTTTTTCCATAGTTAGGCATTTCAGGCTTTTCATGCATTGATCTACCTAGCCCATGCCCAACTAATTCCCTAACTACACCATAACCTCTTTTTTCACAATAATCTTGAATAGCAAACCCAACATCTCCAACTCTACTTCCAACTTTAAAATTTCTTATTCCTTCATATAGGGACTCTTTTGTGGTATTTAGAAGTTTGTTGGTTTCTTCTGAAATATTTCCTATTGCAAATGTATATGCGTGATCCCCATAAAAATCATTTTTTAATACCCCGCAATCTACAGAAATAATATCTCCATCTTTTATCGGGTTGCTATTTGGAATTCCATGTACTACTTGACTATTTGGACTAATGCATAATGTGTTAGGAAAATCGTACATACCTAAAAATCCTGGAATCCCATCATTAGACCTTATGAAGTCTTCCGCTAGTTTATCCAATTGCAAAGTAGTTACCCCTTCTTTAATTTCACTAGCTATCATTCCTAATGTTTTAGAGACAAGTAATGCACTTTCTCTAATCAATTCAATTTCTTCTTTCGTTTTAATAATGCTCATTCTATATAAGGGATTCTTGAGTCATAGAGATAGGTTTCTTTATACCCATAAGTTTTAAAATTGTTGGAGCAATATCTCCAAGGATACCATCTTTAATATTTTTAATATCATTATCTATGATAATTACAGGAACTGGATTTGTTGTGTGTGCTGTGTTAGGACTTCCGTCGGGATTAATCATAGTTTCGCAATTTCCATGGTCTGCTATTAATATAGTTGTGTATTCGTTTTTTAGTGCGCTTTGAACTACTTTCTCTACACACTGGTCAACTGCTTCACACGCTTTTATTGCAGCTTGCATACTGCCTGTGTGGCCAACCATATCTCCATTAGCAAAATTTAAACAAATAAAATCTTGGTTCTTTAACTCTAATTCTTCTACTAATGAGTCTGTAATTTCAAAAGCACTCATCTCAGGCTTAAGGTCATACGTAGCTACTTTAGGTGAGTTTTTTAATATTCTAGATTCTCCAATAAATTTATTTTCTCTTCCACCGGAAAAGAAAAATGTAACATGAGGGTATTTTTCAGTTTCAGCAACTCTTAATTGCCTTTTATTATTTTTTTCTAATATTTCACCTAAAGTATCATTTAGATTTGATTTATTAAAAATGACATTAATATTAGAAAATGAGCTGTCATAATTTGTCATAGTAACAAAGTGAAGGTTCATTTTTTTCATATTAAACTCTAAATTATCTTCTTGAGATAATACTTTAGTTAATTCTCGACCTCTGTCTGTTCGAAAATTAAAAAATAAAACTATATCATCTTTACTAATAGTTGATATGGCTTCCCCTTTACTGTTAATTTTTATTATTGGTTTAATAAATTCATCTGTACATCCATTTTTGTAATTTACTTCAATACTATTTACGATATCTGCAGTCTTTTCTCCTTTACCATAAACTAAAGCATCGTAAGCTAGCTTTATTCTTTCCCATCGATTGTCTCTATCCATCGCGTAATATCTACCAGTTATAGAAGCAATTTTTGTTGAGCTATTCTTTACATAATTTTCTAAATCAGATATGTAATTTTTTCCTGACTTTGGATCAACATCTCTTCCGTCAGTAAACCCATGAATATAGGACTCGACATTATACTCTTTTGAGATATCAATAAGTGCCTTAAGGTGACTAGTGTGAGAGTGAACTCCTCCATCACTAACTAAACCTAAAAAATGTATTTTTTTATTATTGGACTTCGCTAAATTGAAGGTTTCGACGATAGTTTTTTCATTTATAAAGGAGTTATTTTTGATTGACATGTTGATTTTGGCTAAATCCTGGTAAACAATTCTACCAGCTCCTAAATTCATGTGACCGACTTCACTGTTACCCATTTGCCCTTCAGGTAATCCTACATGTAACCCATCGGTTCTTAATGTTGCGTAAGGATACTTACTGTATAAGTTATCAATATAATCTGTATTTGCATTATCAATTGCCGAAACCAGTGGGTCAGGAGAGTTGCCCCATCCATCTAATATCATTAAAATCACTTTTTTTTTCATTACAAACATTGATAATCAAAGATAAAAAAACATACTTAGGCTTTCTTTGTTAATTAATATTATTTAATAATAATTAAACCCCATTAAAATATAATAAGTAACATTATAATTTATTTAAATTAAAGTTTGTGTCAACTTCATAAGGTTTTTTATTTTTTTCAAAAACTATTGCTTTTTTGTTTCCTTTTAAAATGTGATTTTGTCCATTTATAATTAAAAAACTTCCTTCTCTTAGGCCAATAACTTTTTGAGAGTTAAAAAAATGAAATTCTTTAATTCTAGTTTCTCTAGTTTCTCCCATATGCTGATTGTTAGCTATTGGGTCTTGATAATGTGGATTAATATTAAATGGAACAATGTTTAAAGCCTCAAAACTAGATGGATGTATAATTGGCATATCATTACTAGTGCAAATTGAAGGACCACATATGTTAATTCCTGCACTAGTTCCAAGATAAGGTTTTCCACTTGTAATCACCTTTTTCAAGGTACTAGTCAAATCGTTATCAATAAGCTGTTTAAGAAGTAAAAATGAATTACCACCTCCAATAAATATTCCATCCGAATCATTTATTGCTTTTTTTAAATCTTTAAACTCATGAATACCACTAATATGAATTCCTAATTTCTTAAAAAAACTAAATGCTATACCTGTATATTTTTCATGACTTAAGCCGTTAGGTCTTGCGTAAGGAATAAATAATATTTTTTTTGAATCTTTAAATAAAGTTTTAATCTCATCCTTTATATAATCTAAATATGTACTACCAAAAACGGTTGAAGTACTAGCCAAAATCATTCTTTTCATATAATAAATTTAAAAAAAAATCAAGTTTTATAATTCAAATTAAACATACTGATTATATTTGTAGAATGCTACTATATTTTTTTAATTTATTTATAAGTGGAGCCGAAATTGCAATAATTCTTTTTATTGCTGTTATTTTTTTAGGAGCTGATAAGATACCAGAACTTGCTAGGAATCTAGCTAGGGGTCTTAATGAAATAAAGCATGCTACAAATGATATTAAAAGAGAAATTAATTCATCTTCTGAATCTATAAAAAAACATTCTATAACTAAAGATGTTGATAAAGAGTTATCTAAAGTTAAAAAAGATCTTAAAGAGTTTTCTGGCTCAATAAAAAGAAAGCTTTAATTTATTTAATTTTTCTACTGATAGTAAGTCCATCCCTAATTGGTAAGATTACAGTATCCATATCCTCTCTTTGACTTAGTAATTTATTATACTTTACAATAGCTTTTGTGGATATGTCTTTTTCTGATATTGGATTTAACACCTTTCCATCCCAAAGTACATTATCAGAGAGTAAAACTCCTCCTATTTTTAATTTACTAATTAAAACATCTAAATATTCAGGGTAGTTATTTTTATCTGCATCTAAAAAAATTAAATCAAAGTTATTATCCATAGTAGGAATAACTTCTAATGCATTTCCTAAATGTTGGATAATGTTATCATTAAAAGGGGATTTTTTAAAATATTTCCTTTGAAAATCATATAACTCCTCATTAATATCTACTGTATGAATTCTACCTCCCTTAGTTAGACCTTCAGATAAACATAATGTTGAATATCCCGTAAAAGTACCAATTTCTAATATTTTTGTAGGACTAATAATTTTAGAAATAATACTTAATAGTCGACCTTGATGTGCTCCGCTTATCATCCTAGGTTGAAGT
>LAQA01000028.1 GCA_000981625.1 Flavobacteriaceae bacterium ASP10-09a | reverse complement strand
TAATGAAGACTGAAAAAAGTGCACTAAAAATCCTAATTAGCTTTTTTAGGTGCTTTCTTTTTCTTTCTTTTCTTCATTTTCGCAAACATCTTCTTGTATTTTTCTACATCGATTACTGCTTTTCTTTCTGAGATAATTTGCTGAAAATCGAAATTGAGTTTTGAATTTTGCATTTTTAGAACATCATCTTGAAATGCACGTTGTAAAATATCCTCTATTAAAAAATCCTCATTAATGGTTTCTGGATGATATTCGTCTTTTAAAGAAAGTTTAAAAATGTTTGCTGTTGTGTTGTACCAAAATGCGTTCCAACCACTTCTTAATCCTTTTATATTATTAAAAGCAGTTTTCCCTGTTTGACGATGAATTAACTTGATTAATATACGACCTTCAGTTTTAGTCATTTTTTTTATTTGATCCGTAAACTCGCCTTCTATATATTTCTGAATTAGTCTTGTGTATTTTTTACGTTTACTCTTAGATTTAATTTTCGCCAATCTATTGTTTAATGTATCTAATCTTTCTGACGCCAACTTCGCGAAGGGATATGCTTTGAATACTTTTCTACGGAACCATAAATAGTAACGAACATCTACTTTAGAATTAAATTTCTGTTTCGGAATGATTGAAAATTCATTTAAATTAATAGTTAAAGTATCTCCTGGCCTTACAAAAACATAATCTTCTATATTTTTTGGCAAAGAATCTTTTTCTCTTTTTTGGGCAAAAACCAAAAAAGAGCTTATCATTATATATATGTATAATAGTTTTTTCAAATTCTTTTTATTTGACAACATAGAAACATCAGTTTATTTTAGAATCTAATGAATCTTATCGATAAAATCTTGCTCTGATATTATTGCTATTCCTAAATCTTGGGCTTTTGTTAATTTCGATGGTCCCATATTATCTCCCGCAACTATATAATTTGTCTTTTTAGATATTGACGAACTTACTTTACCGCCATTATCTTCAATGGCCTTCTTTAGTTCATTTCTACTCATTTGATAAAAAACACCAGAAACCACAAATATCTGCCCTTGTAACAACTCCGTTTGGTTTTCTAAACTTTCCACTGAAACTTGTAATTGAACTCCGGCAACCTTTAAACGATCTATTAATTGGATATTTCCTAAATCTGACGAAAAATCGAGAATGCTTTGTGCAATTCTATCTCCTATTTCATCTACAGAAATTAAAGTTTCGAAATCTGCCGCCATTAAAAATTCGATTGATTTAAAATGTTTCGCCAATTTCTTAGCTACAGTTTCACCTACAAAACGAATTCCGAGGGCAAATAATACTTTTTCAAATGGAATTTCTTTTGACTTGATAATTCCATCAATCATATTTTGAGCAGATTTTTCTGCCATTCTTTCTAACGGAATTACTTGCTCAACAGTTAAGTTGTATAAATCTGCATAGTTTTGAATGAGACCTTCTTTGCGTAATAAATCTACAGTTTCTCCTCCTAAGCCATCAATATCCATCGCTTTCCTAGAAATATAATGCTGAATTCTTCCTGTAATTTGTGGCGCACAACCAAATTCGTTCGGACAATAATGTTTTGCGTCACCTTTTGACCTTATAAGTTCTGTATTACATTCAGGACAGTTAGTTGCATATTTTGTTGGAATAGAGTTTTCTAGCCGTTTTATAAAATCGATTGCAATAATTTTAGGAATGATTTCCCCTCCTTTTTCTACAAAAACGGTATCATTAATTCTAATGTCTAATTTTTCTATTTGATCTGCATTGTGCAATGATGCTCTTTTTACAGTCGTTCCTGCTAATTGCACAGGTTCTAAATTTGCAACAGGTGTAATTGCACCTGTTCTACCCACTTGATAAGTAATTTCATTTAAAACCGTAGAGACTTGTTCTGCTTTAAACTTATATGCAATTGCCCATCTTGGCGCTTTAGCAGTATAACCTAATTCTTCTTGCTGTTGTAAATTGTTCACTTTTACAACAACTCCATCAGTTTCGTAGGGTAAATCGTGTCTTTTAGCATCCCAATTATTTACGAAATCGAAAACTTCATCAATAGATTTTGCTAAAGTGATGGTTTTAGGAACTTTGAATCCGACTTTACTTGCAGTTGACAAACTCTCAAAATGAGTTTTATATTTACGTTCTTCAGTTACAACTTGATACAACAAACAATCTAAAGGTCGTTTTGCAACTTCTGTACTGTCTTGTAATTTTAAACTTCCGCTTGCAGTATTTCTTGGGTTTCTATATTCATCTTCTCCATTTGCAAGGCGCTCTTCATTCATTTTATTAAAACCATCTATGGGTAAAATGATTTCTCCTCGCATTTCGAAATCCGTAACGAAGTCATCCTTTAATGATAAAGGAATAGACAAAATTGTTTTTATATTATTCGTAACATCATCGCCTTGAAAACCATCTCCACGAGTTACTGCCTTTATAAATTGTCCGTTTTCGTAAGTTAAATTAATGGAAGCTCCGTCAAATTTCAACTCACAAGAATATTCAGTTTCTGTTGTACCTAAAACTTTTTGAACTCGTTTTTCCCAATCTAATAAATCTTCTTTAGAGTAAGAATTATCTAAAGAATACATTCTATTTTTATGCGTAACTGTTTCAAAATTTTTGGTGACAGTTCCTCCTACTCTTTGGGTTGGTGAATTTGCATTAAAGAACTCAGGATTTTCTGTTTCTAATTTATCTAACTCTTTAAGTTTACTATCGAATTCAAAATCTGAAATTGAAGTAGTATCTAACACATAGTAATTATAATTATGTGTATTTAACTCGTCGCGAAGTAAAATTATTTTTTCTTGAACAGTCATAATATATCTATAGAAAAACTTGTTTTTAGTAATAAAAAAATGTAGTTTAAATTTACATTCAAAAATGAATATAATAAATGAAATACGCTATAAAAATACATAAAATTTCTACAGTTGATGAACTTCCTGATGCTTGGAATGTTCCCGATTACAAACAACTTTTAATACGGTTTGATTTACCGGATACCGAAAGTAGTGATATTCTAGAATTACAAGAACTTTTATTTATGGCAATTGCTGAATTTGAGCCTAATGAGGCTGCTGCCATTCTTTTAGATTATAAACTTTCTGAGTTTTTAAGTAAAGGCCAAATTGATCAATTATCTCATGAAATGTTGTCGGACAGAATCTCTGAAGAATACCCGAAAATAGAATTACACAAAAATTTATTTTTGATAAATCAACTTTTATATAAAGCGTATAACGGTAAGTTTTTGAATACAGAAGCTACTATTATAGAATTTGATATTACAGCTCTGGGAAATTCAGATAAAAATATTACAAAAGAAATTGCATTAAAATCTTTCGTAAAAAATTTGGACAGTCATAATATCATTATTCGTTTGTTTGGAGATCAATTAAACGCAATTGAAGCTTTTAAAGAAGCAAATGATATTATTTGGGATTTACAAAAAGAAGAAAACTCTTATAAGATAATTACTTCTGATTATTGGATGGGTAAAACCGAATTTTTAGCTGGTGAATTTGAAGCTAATATTGTCTTTTTTGACCAACAATAAAACTTATTCTTTTATTGTTCCAGAAAGATGGTTAATTTTTGGATTGATAGGATTTCCAGAAGAACGCCTAAATGAAACCACCTGACCCACATGCCAAATAGCATCTGCAATTGGACCATTTATAACATTCCAAAAAGGAAGTTCTTTTGCTCCAAAAATCATCTTATATTGTGAAATATCGTTACTAACTCTTAAAATTTTACTTGCTTGATGTAAATTTTCTAGCGTTTTTTTTCTTTTTTCTACAAACGTCATTTCTGGCTGTTTCTGTCCATTTTTAACTTTTAATGTAGCGTTTAAGATTACTTGCGATAACCCTAAAATATGATCTATCGTTTCTTCGGAACTTCTTGCTGCTGCATTTGGTTTATAAACCAAGTCTATTTCTTTTAATCCTTCTGTCGTCCAATAATATCTAAATCCTAAACCATCGATTAATCTACTTGCAGTTGTTCCTGGAGTATATTCGTTTGCAGCTATTGGAATTTCGGAATATGGAAGTTTTTCTTGAGAATTTAGCGTGAAATTGGTTACTAGAATTAGTATAAAAACAAAGTTTTTCATTATAAATAAATTTCAATAAAAATAGTAAAAACTATAATTGAAACAACAATTTGTTTTTAAAAAACCACATAAAAATAAAGGAAGTATCAGCTTTACTTAAAATAGGCAAACAAGTATAGCTCTGACTGAACGGATGTTTGAGCTCTTTTGTGAAGCATAAATAAAAAGCGAGTAGTGAAAGCAGAAAATAGCTTCTAAAAAAAAGAAACCCAAAACAATAATATGTTTTGGGTTTAGATATATAAATTGATGATATCTGTTTTCTAATAATACGTGAAACGTCTAACTTTTGCAATGTGTTTTGCCAAACGCATTACTTGATGAGAATACCCATATTCATTATCGTACCAAACATAAATTACAATAGTTTCTTTATCTGTTATGGTTGACGTGCTATCGAAAATTGAAGGTGCTGTTGTACCAATTATATCTGAAGAAACTAATTCAGTATCTAAAGAATATTTAATTTGCTCTACCAAGTCTCCTTCTAAAGCATACTTTTTCATTATAGAATTTATTGCGTCTGTTGTAACAGGAACTCTTAATTGCAAGCTTAAAATAGCTAAAGATCCATTTGGCACAGGAACTCTAATTGCATTTGATGTTAGCTTTCCTTCTAATTCGGGTATTGCTTTTGCTACTGCTTTGCCCGCACCAGTTTCTGTAATAACCATATTTAAAGCTGCTGCTCTTCCTCTTCTGTGTTTATCATGCATATTGTCTACCAAATTTTGATCATTTGTGTAAGCATGAATCGTTTCTAAATGTCCTTTTTTAATTCCAAAATTATCTTCTAAAACTTTTAAAACGGGTGTAATTGCATTGGTTGTACAAGATGCTGCAGAAAAAATATCTACAGTATCTGGATTGTGCTGTTTATGATTTACACCATGTACAATATTTGGAATTCCTTTTCCTGGAGCTGTTAATAAAACCTTGCTTGCTCCTTTTGATTTTAAATGTCTACTTAATGCAGCATCATCTCTAAAAGCACCAGTATTATCAATAATTAAAGCGTCATTAATATTATATGCGGTATAATCGATGTCTTCAGGATTCTTTGCCGAAATCACAAAAACAGTCGTACCATTTATAATTAATGCTTTATTTTCTATGTCTGTTTGTACTGTTCCTAGAAAATCTCCGTGGACAGAATCTATACTTAATAATGAGGCTCTTTTTTCTAAAACAGATTGTGTAATTTCTCCACGAGTTACAATTGCTCTTAACCTTAATTGAGAACCTTTACCCATCTTAGTCATTAATTCTCTTGCTAATAAACGACCTATTCTACCAAAACCATACAAAACAACATCTTTAGGTATAATGTCTTTAAAGTCTGTAACATTTTTTAATTGCTTTTTAACAAAGGAAACTTTGTCTACACATTCTATTGGGCTTAAATAACATTCATACGCTAATTTACCAATATCTAATTTTGATGATGGTAAATCTATTTGCTGTATTGCTTTTGCAATACTTAAAGCATCTAAAATTGTAATTGGTTTATTTACAAATTCTTTAGCGTAATTAATTAGATTTAAAACTTCACTAGCTCTTTTATCTACTAATTGATTTCTAAACAAGACTAATTCTATAGATTTATCATACCATAAATCGTTTACAATATTAATAAACTCTACAGTTGCTCTTCTTGTTTTTGCTTGTGATGCAACTTCTTTTTCGTAATCTAAATTTGTTGACATAGTTGTGTTACTATTTTTTTTTAATAAGTGCAAAAGTATTTCTTTTTTTGAAGATACGAAATCGATTTCGTTAAAAGTTTTTAACGCCAAAAAAAATCCTAATAAAATATCAGAATTTTTAATTTTAATTTTTATTTACCTGAAACGAAGTCTTTCCTTTTCTCCATCCGTATTTATCATTTCAATCACTATAGAAGATCTGCTTTGCGCAACACTTTCTAACATTATTAAAGCCTGATCTGCCGTTTCTATTTCTTGATCATTAATTTTTGTAATAATAAAATTCTTTAAACTGTCTTTAGATTCTCTTTCGCCAGTATTAACGATCCTAACTCCGTTTTTAATATTATTCTTTTTTAATTCCTCTTTTGATACATCTTTCAGTTCCCAATTAAATGCTTTGGAAATAAAACTTTTTATTTTCTTACTTAATTTTACACTTTTAGTTAGAAGTTTGCCTTTTCTATCTACGGTAATATTTACAAATTCTCCTGGTCTTTTTGCTGATAGCTGACCTCTTAATTCAGAAAATTTTGTGATTTTTATATTATCTACTCTTACAATTACATCCTCTTTTTGTAAACCTGCATCCGCAGCACCTTGCCCTTTTTCAACTCCAACAATTCTTACACCAGCAAATCTATCACTATCAACAGGTGAAAAACGAATACCAATTACAGCTTCTTGTACTACTCCATATTCTAATAAATCGTCTATAATCTTCTTTGCAATGTTAGATGGAACAGCAAATGAATACCCAACAAAAGAACCTGTTTTTGATGAAATTGCAGTATTGATTCCTACTAACTCTCCTCTTGTATTTACCAAAGCACCTCCACTATTTCCTGGATTTACAGCTGCATCTGTTTGTATAAAAGAATCAATTGATGTATTGCCTTCTAAATCTCTTCCTTTAGCACTAACAATTCCTGCAGTTACTGTAGATGTTAAGTTATAAGGATTACCAACTGCTAAAACCCATTCACCTACTTTTATCATATCTGAATTTGCAAAAGGAACATAAGGCAAATCTAGTTCTGCATTAATTTTCAACAAAGCAATATCATTCTCTTTATCTGTACCAATTAATTCAGCTTTGTATTTTTTCTTATTATTTAAGGTAATTTCAATTTCGCTTGCGTTGTCTATAACATGATTATTCGTAACAATATAACCATCAGAAGAGATAATAACTCCGCTACCTGTACCTACTTGTTCAAATTTTCTTGTACCGCTTCCGTTTCCGTAAAATAATTCTGCAAAAGGATTTTTCTGTGTCCTAAATGCTGTGTTTTTTACGTGCACAACAGCGTTTAAAGATTTTTCTGCTGCCAATGTAAAATCTATTGTCGCTGCTGCAATAGCTGTTGAATTTTTATTGAATGCAGGCGCATAATTTGTTCGTACTGTTTGCTTCTTTTCAGGTACAGTTCTTTCTATAATTATGGTGTCATTAAATAGTATTTTATAACCACCTAAAGTAAGTGCTCCTCCTAAAACTGCGATTCCTAATAAACTAAAAAATTTCTTCATAATTCTAATTTTAATAGCTCAAATATACATTTTTAACATTCTCAAAAAATCTGTTTAACTTACTTTTAACTCATTTTAACCCACTTTTAACAAACTTTATTTGTTCTTGAAATTAGTATATTTGTGCTATGAATTTGACTTTTTACAAATATCAAGGTACAGGAAACGATTTTGTGATGATAGATAATCGGTCCAAGACCTTCAAAAAAGGTGACTCTGAAATTATCTCTCATATAACTAACAGACATTTTGGTATAGGTGCAGATGGAATTATTTTAATTGAAAATGATAAAGAACTTGACTTTAAAATGATTTATTTTAATGCTGATGGTAGTCAAACTTTCTGCGGAAACGGAGCTAGATGTGCTGTTGCATTTGCAAAAAAATTAAATATTATAAAAGAAGAAACTACTTTCTCAGCTTTTGATGGCACCCATTTT
Organism: Flavobacteriaceae bacterium ASP10-09a; assembly: GCA_000981625.1. GTDB lineage: Bacteria > Bacteroidota > Bacteroidia > Flavobacteriales > Flavobacteriaceae > Polaribacter. The sequence continues at coordinate 13,315 of LAQA01000028.1, read as the reverse complement.
GCAGAAATAGAAAATGGTATTATCTCATTACAAATGATAGATGTTGCTGAAATGGAAATAAATGAAAATTCAGTTTTTATGTATACAGGCACTCAACATCATGTAGAAGTTGTCGCTGATTTAAACCAGTATCCTGTTTTTGAACATGGAAAAAAAATAAGAGATAGTTATCAAGATCCAGGAAGCAATGTAAATTTTGTTCAACAAATCGATGCTACCACTTTTAGAGTTAGAACCTATGAAAAAGGTGTGGAAGATGAAACGCTAGCTTGTGGAACAGGAGTTACTGCAGTTGCAATTGCCATGCATAAAACAAATAAAACAAAAAGTAATTTAGTTTCTTTAGAGGTAGAAGGCGGTGTTTTACAGGTTTCGTTTACAGAAAAGAAAGGAACCTATGAAAGCGTATTTTTAAAAGGGCCTGCTGAGTTTGTTTTTAAAGGAAATCTAAATATTTAATGAAAACACTTAAAGGAGAACTTATTATTTTACGTGCTTTAGAGCCAGAAGATTTAAACTTTCTATATCAAATAGAAAATAATGAATCTTTTTGGGAAGTTAGTCATACACAAACTCCGTTTTCAAAATATATTTTAAAACAGTATTTAGAAAATGCTCACCTAGATATTTACGAAAGTAAACAGCTGCGTTTGTTAATAGAAGAAAAGTCTACAAAGAAACAAGTTGGCATGATTGATTTATTTGATTTTAATCCACAACATAAAAGAGCAGGAATTGGAATTTTAATTCATCCTGATTATGAAAAAAATGGATTTTCTTCTGAAGCTTTATCACTCTTAATAAGCTATTCTTTTTCACATTTACAATTACATCAATTGTATGCAAACATTACATCCGATAATTCTAAAAGTTTGTCGTTATTCAAAAAATATAAATTTGAAGAAGTTGGTGTAAAAAAAGAGTGGATTTTATCCGAAGGAAAATTTAAGGACGAAGTATTATTTCAGTTGAGAAAAGAGTAGTTTCGCATCTCTAAAAAAAACCAAAGTCACATTGAATAAAAAATTTATATACATTGTTATAGCAACCCTTCTTTTAATTGGTGGAATTTTAGGATATAACTACTATCAAAAAATATTTGGAAAAGCAATTACTGAAAAGACTGTACTTTTTGTACATTCAACAGATAGCTTATTAGATGTACAAAACAAAATAGCTAATTTTTCTAACCATCCAAAAAGTTTTCTTTTAGTTGCTGCTAAGAAAAAAATTTCAAAACCTAAAACTGGAAGATATATTTTAAAGGAAGGCATGTCTAATAATGATGTTGCTAATATGCTTCGAAGTGGTAACCAAACTCCGACAAAAGTATCCTTTAACAATCAAGATACTCTAGAGAAATTGGCTGGTAGAATTGCAGAACAGTTAGAAACTGACTCTATTTCAATCTTAAACTCGTTTACTGATGAAAGATTTTTAACTACAAATAAATTAACAAGAAAGTCAGTATTACAAATCTGTATCCCTAATAGTTATCAATCTTATTGGACAATTTCTGCAACGAATTTTAGAGATAAAATGCTAGCTGAATACAATCGCTTTTGGAACCCAAAAAGACTAGCAAAAGCAAAAGTTTTAAAAATGTCTATTGGTGAAGTAATTGCTTTAGCATCGATCGTTCAAAAAGAAACTGCAAAAACAATTGAGCGTCCAATTGTTGCTGGTTTGTATTTAAATAGGTTAAAAAAAGACTGGCCTTTACAAGCTGATCCAACAATTATTTATTGCATTAAAGAAATTAAAGGTCAAGATTATGTCGTAAAAAGAGTTTTAACGGCAGATTTACAAATAATTTCACCTTATAATACCTATAAGAAAAAAGGATTACCACCAACTTTAATTGCAATGCCTGATATTTCTTCTATTGATGCAGTCTTAAATTCAGAGAAGCACAAGTACATGTACATGTGTGTAAACGTTGAGAAGTTAGGGTATCATGCCTTTGCAAGAACACTTTCACAACACAATAGAAATGCTGCTAAATATCATATTTGGTTAAATAAACAAGGTGTAAATAGATAATAGTCAATTCCTTAAAGAATAGAGCCCACAATTAGTTATATCACAAGAAGAACAGTTATAGTTATTAAAAATCATTAAGAAAAGACCTTTTAACAAGATTATTTGCAATTCTAATCAAATTAACTCCCTGATTGTCAATTACATCATAATTATGTTATAATTTTGCAACCGCAAAACATAAAAATTATAATTATCAAAAAGTTTATATTTTTTACGAGTGTTCTTTTACTATTTGTAAACGCAATTTCTATCAATATTAAATTGAAAGAAAATAACACTAAATCTTATCCTAAATTTTTAGAGTACAATATTCCTTATTTACAAAATAATTTTGTTGCATTTAAACAAGCACTCGCCTTTAAAGAATCGCAAGGAAATTATACAGTCGTAAACACCTTAGGTTATTTAGGAAAATATCAATTTGGAAGAACGACTCTAGAAAGATTTGAGATTTATGATACTGAAGGTTTTCTAAAAGATCCTGAATTACAAGAAAAAGCATTTACTGCTTTGTGTAAAGTAAATAAATGGATTTTAAGAAAGGACATTAAACGCTCTGTTGGAAAAACTATCAACGGAATTGAAATTACAGAATCCGGAATTTTAGCTGCTGCACATTTAGGTGGCGCAGGAAATGTAAAAAAATTCTTACGAAGTAATGGAACAAAAACATTTTCTGATGCCTATGGATCTTCTATTCAAGTATATTTGAAAAAATTTGCGGGCTATGACGTTTCTAATATTGTAGCAGACAGAAAAGCAAAAGCATAATTACTTTTGAATAATAAAAATAGCTGGTTTTTTATGTAAATCTGGCTGTTGATGTTTCCAATCTTTTACCATCATTGTTTTTATGTATTCCGATGGCAAAGTAATATCTGCAGCAATACATAAATAAGTTGTTGGTGATAGTGCGGCTTTTAAATCTGCAAACATTTTTTCATTTCTATAAGGAGTTTCTATAAAAATTTGAGATTGATTTTTATCCTGAGATAACTTTTCTAAATCTTTTACTGCTCGCTTTCTATCTCCTTTATCAATAGGCAAATAGCCATTAAAGGCGAAATTTTGTCCATTCATTCCAGAACTCATCATTGCCATTAAAATGGATGATGGACCTACTAAAGGAACCACTTGTATGTTTTTTTGATGCGCTAATTTCACGATTGTTGCTCCCGGATCTGCAACTGCTGGAACTCCAGCTTCCGACAATAAGCCAACATTGATTCCTTGTTGGCAAATATCTAAATATTTACTAGTCTCTATATCTTCTGCATATTTGTCTAACAACATTATATGCAAAGAAGATTGTTGTTTTTTAGGTGATATTTTTTTGATAAACCTTCTAGCAGATTTCTCATTTTCAACAATATAGTAATCTATTTGCTCTACCACTTTTTTTACCGATAAAGGCATTACTTCTAAAGGTTCAGTTTCACCTAAAGTTGTCGGAATTAAATAGAGTTTCCCTATCATTTTTTTTAATTTTTAAGAAATTTTATTTGCAATGATTTCGCAAGCTTCATTCAACATTGTATACACGTTTTCAAAACCTTGATTTCCTCCATAATATGGATCTGGAACATTTAAATTTTGATGAGGATGTGTTTCATTTAAAATCATTTGCACTTTACTTTCATCTTTTTTATCTCTTGCTAATAGCAAAATATTTTGATAGTTGCTCTCATCCATTGCATAGATAAAATTAAAAGCATCAAAATCTTTAACTGTAAATTTTCTAGCTCTTTGGTTTGTAATATTAATTCCGTATTGTCTAGCAACTTCAATTGAGCGTTTATCAGGAAGTTTACCAACATGATATGCAGCGGTTCCTGCTGAATCTACAGAAACTTCATTCGCATTTATTTTTGACTGTAGAATACCTTCTGCTAGTGGCGAACGACATATATTCCCCAAGCAAACCATTAGTACTTTTATCATTGTTAAATGAAATTTTTAGAAGGTTAACTTCTTCGTTAGATCGTCAACGTATTTTCTAAATTGTTTATCAGTTTCAGAAAGATTGTCAACTGTTTTACAAGCGTGTAAGACGGTAGCATGATCTCTTTGTCCAATTTGATTACCAATACTTGCCAAAGATGTTTTAGTTAATCTTTTTGCAAAAAACATTGCTAATTGACGCGCTTGTACAATATGTCTTTTACGAGTTTTTGATTGTAAAGTAGCAACATCCATATCGAAATACTTAGAAACTTCTTTTTGAATATAATCGATAGAAACTTCTTTTTTGGTGTTTTTTACAAATTTATCTACAATCTGTTTTGCCAATTCAATAGAAAATTCTCTTCTATTAAATGAAGCTTGCGCAATCATAGAAATAATAACCCCTTCTAATTCTCTAACGTTAGATTTTATGTTTTTAGCAATATATTCTACAATTTCTTCTGGCATTTCTACACCATCTCTGTACAACTTGTTTTGTAAAATAGAAATCCTTGTTTCATAATCTGGTGCTTGTAACTCTGCAGACAATCCCCATTTAAAACGAGATAATAATCGCTGTTCAATATCTTGCATATCTACAGGCGCTTTGTCAGAGGTTAAAATTACCTGTTTCCCATTTTGATGTAAATGATTAAAAATATGGAAGAATACATCTTGTGTACCTGCTTTACCAGATAAAAATTGAACATCATCGATTAATAAAACATCAATCATTTGGTAAAAATGAATAAAATCGTTTCTTGTATTTGACTTTACAGAATCGATGAACTGTTGTGTAAATTTCTCTGAAGAAATATATAAAACAGTTTTATCTGGATATTTATCTTTAATATCAACACCAATTGCGTGTGCTAAATGTGTTTTCCCTAAACCAACTCCACCATAAATTAATAATGGATTAAAAGACGTTCCACCAGGCTTATTGGCAACTGCCATTCCTGCAGATCGTGCTAATCTATTAGAATCTCCTTCAATAAAATTTGCAAAGCTGTAATTCGCATTTAACTGAGATTCAATTTTAACCTTCTGTAAACCCGGAATTATAAAAGGATTTCTTAATTCTCTTTTACTAGACTCTAAAGGTACAGTCACTCTTTGAGGCTTTAATGGATCTCTATTAGAACTTGGTATCTTTACAATCTGAGGTCTATTACTACTGTAATTATTCTCCATCTTAACATCGTAAATCAACTTGGCTTCATTTCCTAGTTGTCTAACTAATGCAACGCGTAATAACTTAATGTAGTGTTCTTCTAACCATTCATAAAAAAATTTACTTGGCACTTGAATTGTTAATGCTTCTCCAGAAATTTTTACAGGTTTTATTGGCTCGAACCATGTTTTGTAGGCTTGAGGCTTTATATTATCCTTTATAAAAGATAGACAATCTGTCCAAACGGATTCTGCAGTGTAATTCATTTATTAACTTGGTAAATTCTAGGTTCTTGATTTTGGTAAAAAAACACCTTATTCTTTACTTTTATATAGCCATACAAAAGTGTGAATAAAATTTAGTATAAAAAAATCAATTTGCTATTGATTATTAACTATTTTTTTCGTAGAATAGCTAAAATTTTAAGAAATTTACCTATTGAAAAAATCATTAACAAAAACTAGGGTGCGATATTCTGAAACGGACCAAATGGGAGTTGTGTATCATGGAAATTATGCACAATTCTTCGAACTAGGCAGAACCGAATGGCTTCGGGACTTAGGAATCACATACAAATATATGGAAATCAACGGAATAATGCTTCCCGTAATTTCATTAAAATGTAATTTTATAAAATCAGCTTTGTATGACGACATATTAACCATTGAAACTTTTTTAAAAAAAGAGCCCATGGTGAAAATTGAGTTTGATTATATTGTAACCAACCAAAACAATGAAATTGTTTGTAAAGGAAATTCTGTTTTAGCTTTTATGGATATGAAAACGAGTAAACCAATTAGATGCCCAAATTATTTGTTAAAAAGTTTAGGTTTTTAATGTGCTTTTATTCGAAACTATCTTTTTCGAGTAAAACTAAATTTTACGACATAGTTTTAACATCAACTTTGTAAAGATTATCAAAAATGTCAAAAATTGCCTGCGCATTTTTTTTTCTGATGGAAATTACATACTCACAATCTAACTCTAGTTTTTGACTAACAATAGTTAAGTTTTTTTCTTTAACAATTCTCATTACTTTATTCATTAAATCGTATTGAAAATTCAATTGAAAGAAAATATCAATTGTTTTTTCTATGATTTCGGATGCTTCTAAAGAAATCTGTGCTGACGTTTTATAAGCATTTATCAAACCTCCAACACCTAATTTTGTGCCTCCAAAGTAACGAACAGAAACAATTAAAATATTGGTAACTTCAAAAGATTGAATTTGACCATAAATAGGCATTCCTGCAGAGTTATTAGGCTCACCGTCGTCATTAGCTCTAAATTTTATCTGCTCTACTCCTATTTGATAAGCATAACAAAAATGACGGGCAGAATGATGTTTCTTTTTTAATAAGTCTATAGATTCTTTTACATCATCTTCATTTAAAACAGGAAAGACATATCCAAAAAATTTACTATTCCTATCCTTGAACAGTGTTTCTTCAGATGCTTTTATAATTGTTTTATAACTATCTTTTTCCATTAAGCCAAAGCTACAATTACAATTCCAACAATAGCTAAAACAACTCCAATTTTATTTTTGAAGCTAAATTGTTCTTTAAATAAAAAAATACCTACCAATGTAGAAACGATTACAATACCTACATTATTAATGGTAAATAATGTTGAACTTTCAATGCCTTCGGTTTGCAAAGCTTTAATTAAAAATACAATTGAATAATAATTAGGCACTCCTAAAGCAACACCTGCAATGATATTTTTAACCCCAAAAGGGCTTCTTTTTTTGATCGCTTTAATCAGTAAAACAATCAAGCCAAAACAACCGGCAATTCCAAATAAACTTCCAGAAAAAATAGCAACTTCTTCTTTTGGCACAAACGTAACTTCAATATATTTTAAGGTGGTATCTATTACTCCAGATCCAAAAAACAATAAAATAGGAAATAATAGACTTGCTTTTTTATGAGTTGTTTTCACCTCTTTTACAGATGCTAAATAAACCGCGACTAAAGCAATTATAATTCCTACTATTTTTAAAACTGTAACAGATTCATTATACAGAAAAACACCAAATAAAACAGGAATTACTACAGACATTTTCCCTGCAACAGAAGCCACTGAAACTCCGTTTTTTTGAGCAGTCATAGCCATTACAAAAAATATAGAAACAAACAAACCTCCTAAAAAAACAGCTCCTAAAAACCAAGGCTGATTGGGTATTTCTAAGACAGAAAAACTTTTCTCTGCAAAAGAAAACCCCATCGTGAGGGCTACAATATAATTTACAAATATTGCTTTAAAAGTATCTACTTTATAAATGCCAAAGTATTTAAAAATAACAAATATACCCGTTGAAAAAAGGATACTTAAAAGTAGATAAATCAATTCATTTTAATTTTAGTAAACAATTCTATAACATCTTCTTTTTTAGGAATTAAATTCCAAACATGGATTCCTAATTTACGAGCTGAATCTGTATTTTCTTTTAAATCGTCAACAAATAAAGTTTCATCAGCGATTAAATTATTTTCATTTAAAACAAATTCATAAATTTCTGAATCTGGTTTTCTGAATTTTATTTCATGTGATAGATAAAACTGCTCAAAACTGTTTTTAAACTCCGTGTAAAAAATATCTCCTACAGAGTTTTGAACCCACTTTATATGTAAGTCATTTGTGTTACTTAACAAGAATAACCTATACTTTTTACTTGCTGAGATTTCTTTTAAGAAATCTAAACGCTCTTTAGGAAAATCTAATAAGATAGCGTTCCAGGCATTTATTAAATCTTCTTTTTTAATGCCAAATTTATCATGGTAAAAGTTGATAAAATCATCGGTAGTCATCAAACCTTTTTCATATTGGTGATAAATAGCAATCATTTCATCAGAAATTTCTGAGACCCCTAATTTATCCATTTCTCTATATGTAGCAAGCTTATCAAGATTAATGAAAATATCTCCAAAATCGAAGATGATATTTTTAATCATTATTATATATTTTTAAAATGTCGTTTTTAATTTTTGTTTCTGATGTAATTTTCGCTAAAAAAACAGGTGCTTTAACCCCGTTTACAAAAGAAGTTTCTCCCGTAAAAACTCTTGCTTCATCCCATAAATTGGCATCAATAAAAGTTTGTAATGTTTTTGCACCTCCTTCTATAATTACAGATTGAATTTGGTGTTTCTGCAAAACTGTACAGATTTGTTCTGCTACGTTTTTATTAAAATCAATTGCTTCAAAAAAGAGTGCTTTATGTTCTTGATGGTTGCGATTCTCTTTCGTTTTAGTGATGACAATCGTTTTTACACTTCCTTTAAAAACATTGCTGTTTTTCGGAATTCGTAAGCTCTTATCCAATACAATTCTAATAGGATTTTCTCCAAACCAACTTCTTACATTTAATTTAGGATCATCAGCAATAACTGTATTCGTGCCTACTAAAATTGCATGTTCTTCACTTCTATATTTATGAACTAATTGTTGTGATATTTTATTAGAAATCCAAACAGGCTTTTGCTCATTTTTTGTTAACGGAGCAATAAAACCGTCTTTAGTTTCTGCCCATTTAAGAATAATATAGGGTCTCTTTTTCTCTTGTACTGTAAAAAACCGTTTGTGATGTGCTTTACACTCATGCTCTAAAACACCAATAATTACGTTAATTCCAGCTTTTCTTAAACGCTCAATTCCTTTGCCAGCAACCAAATAATTTGCATCTACACAGCCAATAACTACATTTTTAAATTGATGTTTTACCAACAAATCTGCACAAGGAGGTGTTTTGCCAAAATGAGAACATGGCTCTAGCGTTACATAAATTGTTGCTTCTTTTAGAAGCGCTTTATTTTCAACAGAGTTTACGGCATTTACCTCCGCATGGTTTTGGCCATAATTAGAAGTAAATCCTTCTCCAATTATTTTATTTTCACAAACAATTACTGCTCCAACACTAGGGTTTGGACGTGAAGTTCCTATACCGTTTTCGGCAATTTGTAAACAACGTTTTATGTAAAATTCGTGATTAATAATTTATTTAATTATGAGAGAAACTGAAATATATTTAACTAAAAATTTATTTTCATTTCTTCAGTTTTATCAATTAAAAACTCTTTTTGAAATCCAAAAACAGTATACTTTAAGTTTCCTTTAAACTGAACTTTTACTTTTTTAGCTAGGATTGAATTTATTAATCCACCTAAAATTCCATTTTTATTATTTTCAAAAATACGTTTCGTTGGGATCACTACTTTTAAAGGAACTAAAAATTCATTTCTTGCAGGTACATTAAATTCATCGGCATAAACCTTTGCCACTTCTGCCCCATTTACAATTACTTTTATTTCATCCGTAGTAATTCTACCTCTAACATCATTTGGATTTTGAAAGTATGCATTTGCATACAAGCGAATAGTATCTGTCCCAAAACTGATTAATTTTACATCATCTACCTTTATAAAAATAGGTGACTTCCTCACAGAACAGCTGTAAATTAATAAAAATAAACCTAAAAAATAGAATGTTTTTTTCATCAAAAATATTTAAAAAAATAGGTAACTTGCTCTTGCAAAAATACGGTAATAAATGACAAGTCAAAATTTTATCATTAGAGAAGTTACACCTAAAGACAATTCAGAAATAGCGAATGTTGTTAGAAGTGTAATTCTAGAAATGGGTGCTCCAAAAGTTGGCACTGCCTATGAAGATACTGCGACCGATAAGATGTTTGAAACCTATCAAAAAGTAAAAGCAACTTATTTTGTAGTTGTACATAAAAACAAGGTTATTGGTGGTGCAGGAATAGCGCAATTAGATAATTATGAAGGTAATGTCTGTGAGCTCCAAAAAATGTATTTCTTACCAATTGCAAGAGGAAAAGGCTTAGGCACTAAATTAATTTCTATTTGTTTAGAAAAGGCCAAAGAATTTGGTTTTAAAAGCTGTTATCTAGAGACTTTACCCTATATGAAAGCTGCTGTTAAATTGTATGAAAAAAATGGTTTTATGGGGCTAGAAAAACCGATGGGAAACACCTGTCATTATGCCTGTAATGTTTGGATGATTAAGCATATATAAATTTTAGAATTAGGATATTATTAATGAATATAAAAAATTATAGAGCGCAATTTTCAACCAACCTTTCTCCTATATATCCGAAAACAGAAATAGATTCTTTTTTCTTTATTTTAGTGGATGAATATCTTGATTTACAAAGAATTGATGTTACTTTAAATCCTGATTTCAAAATAACTGAGGATAAAGTATCTCTTTTAAATAGAGCTTTAAATAGATTAAAAAACGAAGAACCAATTCAATATATTATTGGTAATACTGAGTTTTATGGGTTTCCTTTTTTGGTTGATGAAAACACACTGATTCCAAGACCAGAGACTGAAGAGTTGGTTGAGTGGATTCTTTTAGAAGCTGCAAAGCTACAAAGCAGCAATACATCAAAGTCGCTACATATTCTTGATATCGGAACAGGATCGGGTTGCATACCAATTTCTTTGGCTAAAAAACTACCAACTGCAACTGTCTCTGCAATTGATATTTCTGTTAATGCTTTAAAAATTGCCAAAAATAATGCCGCCTTAAATAAGGTGAAAATTGAGTTTATTGAAGCTGATATTTTACAGACTGAACACCTAAATATCTTTGCTAATTCTTCAACTTTGTGCAATACAAGTTCCAAGAAGCAATTTAATATTATGGTTTCAAACCCACCTTATGTAAGAGAATTAGAAAAAACAGAAATACAAAATAATGTTTTACAAAACGAACCTCATTTGGCATTGTTTGTTTCTAATGAAAACCCCTTAATTTTTTATGATAAAATTGCTGATTTAGCCAAACAACATTTAACTAAATACGGCGTGTTATTTTTTGAAATTAATCAATACTTAGGAAAAGAAACTTCAAAAATGCTATCAGAAAAAGGATTTAAAAATATAGAATTACGCAAAGACATCTCTGGAAATGAAAGAATGATAAAAGCAAGTATTCATTAATCATTAAAACTATAAGTACAGATATTTCGCTTTAGGAATTAGAAATATCAAATTATATTTATTTTTTATATAATAAAAAGTTAATTTGACATTTACTGAATAAAAACGACTACATTTAGTATTCGTAAAAAATATTAAATCATTAGAAATCTCTTGTAAAAAAAATATTTTTTCCCCAATTATTATCCCGGATTATTTCCTCTTTATTAATTGTATTTAATTAAATAGACAACTATTAATGAGTCGATTAAAATCATTTTTTCTTTTTATTACTATTTGCTTAACTTTTTCACAAAAGATAATTTCCCAGAATACAATAAAAAATAATTCTACTATATTTTCTTTATCTTATTTCAAAGAAAATAAAAACCTTTTAAAAGAAGAAATTCTTTTAAAAGAATTTAGTAACATGCCTAAAACTAGTAGTTTTGGGATAGAAAATGGCACCTATTGGTTCAAGTTAATTCTTGATAAAACGAAAGCTAATCAAAATTTAATCGCGTACATACCTACACATAATATCGATTTGATTGACGTTTATCAATTAAAGGGAATCTCTTTAAATTATATTATTTCAACCGGAAACAGCATTTCTAGAGATAAGTTACCAATAGATTTTAACTTTCCTGCATTTAAAGTGAATTCTAATGAGATTAATAATAACATCTACTTTTTAAGAGTAAACTTTCCAAAAGAAGCCAATTTTCCAATAAAAATTATAACTGAAAAAGGATTTTTAAACCATGTATTAGATAAAAAATCGATTAACAGTTTCTATTATGGTACTTGTATCGTCATAATTTTATTAAATTTCTTTTTCTTTATTAAATTTAAAGAAAGAATATACCTCTATTATTTATTTTTACTTAGTTCTTTAATGGTGATCTTTTTATTTTATGATGGCTCATTAATACACCTATTTAGAGCAAACGAATTCTATTACAAACTAGAATTATTAGCGCATATTTCTTGCGAAATTTGGTTCCTATTGTTTTCAATAAAATTTTTAAATCTTAAAAAAAGAATACCAAACATTACAAAGACCTTTTATTTATTTCCGTTCTTAGTTATCTGTTTTTATGTAGGCTTTTTAATTACAAAGAACTATACGCTTATAGCTATAGCAGAGACTATTGGTATATCGCTTTTTCCTGTTTTATGGTTTTGTGGTATTCATTCTTTAAAGACAATACCTTCTTCAAGATTTTATGTGCTTGGTTATTTCTTAATGGTTCCTTTATCTGTCCTTTTTATAATTAGTTACCCTCTTGGAATTTTGGAAGTTCACGGAGATATGCTTATTGTAAAAATTGCAAGCTGGTTAGATATCATTGTTTTTACATATGCGATTAGTTATAGAATGAAAACTAAAATTGTAATTGATGATTTAAGCATAAAACAATTACAAATTGATATAGAAAACGTGGAATATCGGTTATCACAAAAAATAAAAACAATTAATCCTTATTTAATTTTTTTAAAAGAGAATGATATATCTACACAACCACTTACTTTAAAGGAAATAGATATTCTAAAATATTTAAACGAAGGGCATAATAACAAAGAAATAAGTGAAAAGTTATTTATCTCACTTAATACCGTAAAAAGTCATATTAAAAATATTTACAAAAAAGTAAATGTAAAGAATAGGCTCCATCTAAAAGAAAAAACATATTTACTAAATATCTGATTATTTAATTTTTAAAATAAATTTTAGAAAAATTAACCATCAATTATTTGTATTATCTATTAATATTATACATATTTGCAAAATATTACCCCCCTTTATTGAGCTTAATTTATCTAAAAAATAGAGACTTTTTTGTGCTCTAGAGTTTACATAATATTACCCCACCCCTCTCTTTATTGATAATAATTTATATAAAAATCAGAACACTTTTTGTGCTCTAGAGTTTACATAATATTACCCTTCCCCCTTTATCGAGATTAATTTATTTAAAAATTAGGACACTTTTTGTGCTCTAGAGTCTTTACACCTCTAAGGTACTTAAAACCAATATTATAAAAACCAACTATGAAGAAAAAACTACAATTATTCAAAAAACAAAATTTAAAAGGCATACTTCTTGTATTTTGCTTTTTCCTTTTTACAAGTTCTGCTATGGCAACTCATTTTAGATACGGCGATATTAGTTATCGAGTAGACACAAATGACCCA
>LAQA01000027.1:473-42240 GCA_000981625.1 Flavobacteriaceae bacterium ASP10-09a | reverse complement strand
TTGCGATAAATTACCAAATACACCTTACACAATTCCTAAAGGAAAATATGGAATTCCAGAAGATTGGAGTCCAAAAAATTCTAATGAGAAATATGGAGGAATGTTGACTTTAAAGGATGGTTTAGCAGGTTCAGTCAATACAATGTCTGCTAGGTTAATAGACATGGTAGCTCCACAAAATGTAGCGCGTTTAGCAGCAGCAGCAGGTATTAAAACTAAAATTCAAGCAAATCCTTCAATTGCACTTGGTGCAGTAGATTTGTCATTATTAGAAATGGTTAGTGCCTACAGTACATTTGCGAACAAAGGTTTGCGAGTTAGTCCGATGATTATTACACGAATAGAAGATAAAAACGGAACCGTTTTAAAAGATTTTATCCCAGAAACGCAAGAAGTTTTAAGTGAAGAATCTGCCTTTGTAATTTTAGATTTATTAAAAGGAGTAACAGAGTCTGGATCAGGAATTAGATTACGATCCGTTTATACTTCCGGAGGAAAAGCGGTTACAGGTTTTCCTTATAAATTCGAAAATCCAATTGCTGGTAAAACAGGAACAACTCAAAATCAATCTGATGGTTGGTTTATGGGGATTGTACCAAATTTAGCAACAGGTGTTTGGACTGGTGGCGAAGATAGGGCAACACATTTTGAAGGAATTACAAAAGGTCAAGGAGCAACAATGTCCTTGCCTTCTTGGGCTTTATTTATGAAAAAATGTTATGATGATAAGTCTTTAAATATCAGTAAAGAAGATTTTGAAGAGCCAGAAAATTTATCGATCAATATTAAATGTGAAGAAAAAGTTGAAGAGGGTAAAAATGAAATTCCTGATGGAGATACTAATTTTTAATAAGTACTAATTTACAAATCCATCATAAAACAGAATATAATATGATAAACAAAAAAGTAGACAATGTTCAAGAAGCTTTAGAAGGCGTTAAAAACGGAATGACTTTTATGTTAGGAGGTTTTGGTCTGTGTGGTATCCCTGAAAATGCAATTTCTGAATTGGTAAAACTAGATATTAGAGATGTTATTTGTATTTCTAACAATGCTGGTGTAGATGATTTTGGTTTAGGTTTATTACTTCAAAATAAACAAATTAAGAAAATGATTTCTTCTTATGTCGGTGAAAACGATGAGTTTGAACGACAAATGTTATCAGGAGAATTAGAAGTAGAGTTAACTCCACAGGGAACTTTAGCAGAAAAATGTAGAGCTGCACAAGCAGGTTTTCCTGCATTTTATACGCCAGCAGGCTATGGAACTGAAGTAGCAGAAGGAAAAGAAACTAGAGAATTTGATGGAAAAATGTATGTGTTAGAACCTGCCTTTAAAGCAGATTTTGCTTTTGTGAAAGCATGGAAAGGAGACGCTGCTGGTAACTTAATTTTTAAAGGAACTTCAAGAAATTTTAACCCAAATATGTGTGGAGCAGCAACAATTACTGTTGCAGAGGTAGAAGAATTAGTTCCTGTTGGAGAGCTAGAACCAAATAATATTCATATTCCAGGGATATTTGTACAACGTATTTTTAAAGGAAAGGGTTACGAGAAAAGAATCGAACAAAGAACAGTAAGACAAAGAAGCTAATTATGTTAGACAAAAACGGAATAGCGAAAAGAATCGCACAAGAAGTTCAAGACGGATTTTACGTAAACTTAGGAATTGGAATACCAACACTGGTTGCAAATTATGTTAGAGATGATATGGAAGTAGAATTTCAGAGTGAAAACGGAGTTCTAGGAATGGGACCTTTTCCTTTTGAAGGTGAAGAAGATGCTGACATTATAAATGCAGGAAAACAAACCATAACGACAATGCCAGGAGCAAGTTTTTTTGATTCATCAATGAGCTTTGCTATGATTCGTGGTAAACATGTTCATCTTACTATTTTAGGAGCAATGGAAGTTGCAGAGAATGGAGATATTGCCAACTGGAAAATCCCAGGAAAAATGGTAAAAGGAATGGGAGGCGCTATGGATTTAGTTGCTTCTGCAGAGAATATTATTGTAGCAATGATGCACACAAATAAACATGGTGAATCTAAAATATTAAAACAATGTTCTTTGCCATTAACAGGTGTCGGTTGTGTAACAAAAGTAGTTACCAATTTAGCGGTATTAGAAGTAAAAAACAATGTATTTCATTTAATAGAAAGAGCACCGGGAGTCTCTGTGAAAGAGATTCAAAAAGCAACTGAAGGAACTTTGATTGTAAATGGAGAAATTCCAGAAATGAGTATTTAGTGTGAAAAAAATAAAACTATTTATTCCTTTTTTATTCCCAATATTAATACTGTTTTTTGGATTAATCATCTATAAGATTTTAGGATACGAACCAAATTTTTACACCATAATTATAAATATTGGTTCAGCGTTTATGGTATCACCTAGATTAAAGAAAATCCAAACAGAAAAAGGGATAGAAGAACAATTCACTTGGCTGTTTTATAAAAGAATAATTAAATAATATGAAGTTGTTTATAAAATTTTATTGGTTGATATATCCAATACTAATTGTTGTATTTATGTTGATATCTGATCAACTTTATAAGACAGATAACTTTATATTAAAAGCAGGTATTTGTGCTGTTTTGGCTTTTATTTTATCACCAAGAAAGAAAATTACCCAAACACAAAAAGGGAAAATAAAACAAATTACTTGGCTCTTTTTAAAAAAGCCAATTGTTATAGATTAAAAGTTATAGAATGAATTTTTTTCCCTTTTGGAAGAAGTAAAGATGGGCAAATGAAAATAATATCATACAACGTAAACGGAATTAGAGCAGCTTTGAAAAAAGGTTTTTTAGATTGGTTGCAAGCTGCAAATCCCGATGTAATTTGCATTCAAGAAACCAAAGCACATAAAGAACAATTAGATCTTTCTGAATTTGAAAACGCGGGTTATCCACATCACTATTGGTTTTCTGCACAAAAAAAAGGTTATTCTTCAGTCGCTATTTTTTGTAAGGAAAAACCAAATTATATAGAATACGGGACAGGTATTGAAACGATGGATTTTGAAGGAAGAAATTTACGTGTAGATTTTGATGAAGTTTCTGTAATGAGCTTGTATTTACCTTCAGGAACAAATTCAGAAAGACTCGACTTTAAGTTCAATTATATGGATGAATTTCAGGAATATATTGATAACTTAAAACAAGAAATTCCAAATTTAGTGATCTGTGGAGATTACAATATTTGTCATGAATCCATTGATATTCACAATCCAAAAATGAAGGGAGTTTCAGGGTTTTTACCAGAAGAAAGAACTTGGATGGGAGATTTTATTAAGAATGGTTTTATTGATAGTTTTCGATATTTAAATCAAGAGAAACAAGAATATTCTTGGTGGAGTTATCGCGCAAATTCTAGAGCAAATAACAAAGGTTGGCGTTTAGATTATGCAATGGTTTCAGAACCTTTAAAAAGTAAAATATCAAGAGCTTATATTTTAACAGAAGCAAAGCATTCAGATCATTGTCCAATCGCTTTAGAATTAGATATATAGTTTATGAATAAATTTTTACTTGGCTTATTTTTCGTCAGTATTTCTATTTTTTCTCAACAAGATAAAGATAGTATTATAACTGTTAAAACCGACACTTTATTTGTTATTAAGGATACAACCAGAAAGACTGAATTATTTTCAAATTCAGATTTAAATACGATTGATAGTTTATTGGTTGATCAAATGTTTAATTCTTCATTAATAGATACTTTAGAGTATGTAGTTGATGATAAAGATGTTATTGGAAATTCTGAAATTGTTTTAACGACCGCTTTACTAAAACAACGTCTTCTTGATTTAGATAAAAAAACACCTTTTAATTTAGCTTTTAATCCTGCTTTAGAAAAAGTAATAAATAGTTATTTGTTGTACCGTAAAAAGTATTATCCAAAGTTAATGGCAAAAGCAAAGTACTATTTTCCAATGTTTGAGAGATATCTAGATCAATATGATATTCCTTTGGAAATGAAATATTTAGCAATTGTAGAGTCTGCCTTAAGACCGCAGGTTAAATCGAGAGTTGGTGCTACAGGTTTGTGGCAATTTATGTATGGCACTGGGAAACAGTTTGATTTAAAAGTAAGTTCTTATGTTGATGAACGTCAAGATCCTGTCAAAGCAACCATTGCAGCGTGTAAATATTTAGATCAATTATACACCATTTTTGGAGATTGGGATTTAGCTTTAGCGGCCTATAATTCTGGACCAGGAAATGTAAGAAAAGCCATAAAACGTTCTGGAGGTTATCGAAATTATTGGAATATAAGACCTTATTTACCAAGAGAAACAGCAGGTTATGTTCCTGCATTTTATGCGACTATGTATGTTTTTGAATATGCAACTGATCATGAAATTTATGCTGAACTCCCAAAGTTTTTTAATTTTCAAACAGACACAATTCGTATTAAAAGAACTATAAGTTTCGGTCAGATTTCTAAAATTATACAGATTGATGAAGAGGTTATTTCTTTCTTAAACCCTTCCTACAAATTAGATATTATTCCGTTTATAAAAGATAGAAATTACGCTGTAAGATTACCAAGTAATAAAATAGTTGAGTTTTTAGACAAAGAAAAAGAAATTTATGCTTTATCTGCCGAAGATGAAAGTAAAAGAGAAAAGCCTTTGCCTAAGTATTTTGAAATGGATAAACGTATTCGTTACAGAGTTCAGAGTGGAGATTATTTAGGAAAAATAGCGAATAAATTTGGAGTAAGAGTAAGCAGTCTTAAACGTTGGAATGGACTAAAAAATAATCGTTTAAAGATAGGACAAAGGTTGTCTGTTTTTCCAAAGAAAATTCCTTTATATAACAGTACACCAACAAAAAAGAAAGCAGTAATTCCATCAAAAAAATCAACTAAAACAGGTTTATACGATGTTTATGTTGTTAAAGAAGGAGACTCACTTTGGAACATTGCTAAAAAATTTAAGAATGTTTCTGTTGATGAAATTAAAGAATGGAACAATATTTGGAGTGTTAAAAGTCTAAAACCTGGATTAAAACTTAAAATTTTTAAAAGCTAAACTCATGAAAAAAATATTTTCAATTTTAATAATTACACTTCTATTTTGCTCTTGTGTTGGGAACGATAAAAAAATTCTAAAAAACTCTATAGGTAAAATTAATAAAGTAATGGTTGTTGCTAAAATTAGTGACTGGACAGGAGATGTTGGTAGCGAAGTTCGTAATTCTTTTGGAGAATTAATGGTTGGTTTACCACAGCCAGAACACGTTTTGTCTGTGTCTCAAGTTGCGCCAAATGGATTTAGTTCTATGATGAAAGCCAGTAGAAATATTTTAATTATTACTGAAACTGAAAAGGAGAGTTTTTCTGTAAAGAAAAATATTTATGCACAACCACAAACGATTGTCTATGTGCAGGCAAAAGACGACAAAAGTATTATTAAACTTTTACAGAAACATAAAAATGAAATTAAAAATATTTTTATAGATTCCGATATTAAATTTACACAAAGAATTTTTAATAAAGATAAGATAGATAATTCACAGTACAAAACACTTCGTAATTTAGGAGTTACTTTTACAATACCTAAAAAATTTAGAACTGTTGATGATACTGGAGAATTTCTTTGGTTAAGAAATCATTTAATGAGTGGAATTGCAAAAACAGGTAGTAATAATATTTTAGTGTATTCAATTCCTTTAAGTGATGAAAGTAAAATTGCTGATAATATTATAGCCGTTAGAGATAGTATAGGTAAAAAGTTTATACCCGGTTCAGATCCAGAAACCATGCATATGATTACGGAAGAAGCATATACACCATTTACTTTTGATGCAACTATTGACGGGAAAAAAGCGTACGAAACTCGTGGAAAGTGGGAAGTAAAAAATGATTTTATGGCGGGTCCTTTTTTAAATTACACGGTAATTGATAAAAAGAATAATAGACTAATTGTTTTTGAAGGATTTACCTATGCACCCTCAGTAAGCAAAAGAGCCTTTGTTTTTGAATTAGAAGCGATTGCTAAGTCTATGAAGATTCAGTAAAAGCAAATATAGCATCATTATAAAAAAAAAGTCTAAAACAGTATGTTTTAGACTTTTTTATGTAATTAATTTATAGTTGAAAACTTATTTCTTAAATTTTTTTTAAAAAAAAGTTTAGTAACCTATTTTTGCTCTAACTCTTAGTAATACCTCATTGGCAACAATAGTTGCTTTTCCTGCTCCGATTTCTAATGCTTCGTCAATTTCATGTTTGTTTTCCATAAAGTGATTGTAGCGTTCTCTAATGATTGAAAACTGTTCAATAATCAATTCATATAAGGCTTGTTTTGCATGGCCATAACCATAGTTTCCACCTTCATAATTTGCTCTCATTTCTAAAATTTCAGCATTTGAAGCTAACAATTTGTACAAGCTAAAAACATTATCATTGTCTGGGTTTTTAGGTTCTTCTAAACCTTTGCTATCCGTTTTAATAGACATTATTTGTTTTCTTAGTTTTTTATCTGACAAGAAAATATTGATAATATTATTTCTAGATTTACTCATTTTTTCACCATCAGTTCCAGGAACTAATTTACCATTCTCTTGTATTTTAGCTTTTGGAGCTACCAATGTTTCTCCAACAACATTGTTAAACCGATTGGCTACATCACGTGTCATTTCTAAGTGTTGTAACTGATCTTTTCCAACTGGAACAATTTCTGCATCATATAACAAAATATCAGCAGCCATTAACATTGGGTAAGAAAATAATCCTGAGTTTACATCTCCTAATCTATCCGCTTTATCTTTAAAACTATGTGCTAATGTTAACCTTTGATAGGGAAAAAAGCAACTTAAATACCAAGATAATTCTGTAACTTGAGGAATATCACTCTGTCTATAAAAAACTGTTTTTCGTACATCCAAACCACAAGCTAACCAAGTAGCAGCAGTACTATACGTATTTTCTCTTAATTCTTTTCCATCTTTAATTTGTGTTAAAGAATGCATGTCTGCGATAAATAAAAAAGCTTCATTTTCTGGGTTATTTGCCATTTTTATAGCAGGTAAAATTGCACCCAATAAATTTCCCAAATGTGGTGTTCCTGTACTTTGTACTCCAGTTAAAATTCTAGACATAAAATAATATTTTTTTAAATCATTTTAAAATGAAATAATAATCTTACAACTTACGTTTAAGAGAATTATTAATCTCATCTTTTTAAATAAATTATGTTTGAATGAGATGAGAAATCCCTTTAAGAGGACAAAAATAAGGTTTTGTTTAAGAAAACCAATCAAACAAAAGAATATTAGTATTTTTGATGCTTATGAAATTTCTAAAAATTCCTTTTCTTTTTATTTGGCGAATATGGTTTTATGTCCTAATAATAGGATCTATCATTTTAATATCTCCTCTTTTACTTATATTAACAGCTAAAGAAGAGTATTATCCTACTTTTTGGAAACTGATTAGAGTCTGGGCCAAAGTTTTAGTTTATGGAATGGGATTTCATTTAAAGATACAAAATGATCAAGTTCTAGACAGAAACAAAAGCTACATGTTTTGTGCGAATCACGCTTCTTTAATGGATCCATTTGTATTGATAGTTTTAAGTAAAAATCCAATAGTTTTTGTTGGAAAAAAAGAGTTAGTCAAAATTCCTATTTTCGGCTTTTTTTATAAAAAAGTGGTCATTATGGTTGATAGAAATAGTCCTGAAAGCAGAAAAAAAGTATATAAAATAGCTAAGAAAAGATTAAAAAATGGAACAAGTATGGCTATTTTTCCTGAAGGATTAGTGCCTACAGAGAACGTCGTTTTAGCACCTTTTAAAAATGGGGCCTTTAGTTTAGCTATTGAGTTTGGAGTACCAATCGTACCCCAAGTTTATTATGATTGCAAGCGTTTTTTTTCTTGGGATTTTTTTAAAGGAAGACCCGGTTTTTTTAGAATCCATCAACATCAATTTATAGAAACGAAAGGTCTAAACAGGGAAGACATACCGCATTTAAAACAACAAGTTTTCAATATAATTGAAACTGATTTACTAAGTGACACAAAATATATGAAAGACACAAACAGAGAAAATAATGAGCGAGAATTTAAATCACCTGTATAGTAAGTTAGAGGAGAAATTGAATGTAATTTCTCATGGTTTTGGATTGGTTTTAAGTATTATAGCTTTTCCTTTTTTGGTAATTAAATCATTAAACTTTGAAGGTTTTTGGAAGCCTACAAGTTTTATTATCTATGGCCTAAGCCTAATCATTTTATATGCTGCATCTACTTTTTATCATGCAGCAAAGAAGCCAAAGAGAAGAAGGCAGCTTAATATTTTTGATCACGCAGCAATTTACGTGTTAATTGCAGGGAGTTATTCGCCTTTTTGCTTGGTAGCTTTAAACTCTAGTTTAGGTTGGTACATGTTTATTTTTGTTTGGCTTTTTGCTTTAATAGGGATAGTTCTAAAACTTTTTTTTACAGGGAGATTTGATAAATTATCAACAGCTATGTATTTATTAATGGGTTGGCAAGTATTGTTCTTTATTAAACCGTTAATGAAAAATTTATCTGCAGAAGGGCTACAGTTCTTAATAGCTGGAGGAATTTTTTATTCAGTTGGCGCTGTTTTGTATTCAATTAAAAGAATGCCTTATAACCATGCAATCTTTCATGTCTTTGTTTTATTAGGAAGTTTAAGTCATTTTATGGCGCTTTATCATTTGTAGAAATTAAATAATAAAATTAATGATTTCTATGTTATGTTAAAATTTTCTCTATTTTAGACGCATAAGTCTAAGTTAAGGGATAGATTTATATATTGGTACCTCAAACTTTATTGTTTGAGGTTTTTTTATGTCCAACTTTTAAAAGAAATTTTACTTAAACTTGAGTTGTAATATCTTTTATCTCCTGTAACTTCTTTACCAAGCCATGAGGGTTTTTTAAATGATTCATTTTCTGAACTTAACTCTATTTCTGCTACAATTAAACCTTCATTATCACCATAAAATTCATCAACTTCAAAAATATGATTTTCACTTTTCACATAAAACCTTGTTTTATCAATAATCAAGGGTTCGCATAAAAGAAGCAATTGTTCTGCTTCCATTTTATCAATTTCTTTTTCCCATTCAAAACGAGTTGTTCCAGTAGAATTTGATTTTCCTTTAATAGTTAAAAAAGATCTATTATCAGAAATTCTAACCCTTACAGTTCTATTCTTATCAGAATTTAGATAGCCCTGTTTTAGTTGGTTTTTTTGATAAAACTCTTTTTTAAAATCCTCATTCTTCACTAAAAATTTTCTTTCAATTTCTAAACTCATAAATATCTATGCATTTTTGTACTAATATACCCGTTTTTATCGTTAGTTTATAATTATTAAATATCTTTGATTTTATAAACAAACATATGAAAAAGTTATTTTTTCTCTTTCTATTTTTAATCTATTTACCAATTTTTTCTCAAACTGATTATAGCGATTCTTGGGAAGATTTTTATTCTTATAATAACGTTAAGGATTTTGTAAAAGTTGATAATGTCTTATATGCATTGGCAGATAATGCTGTTTTTACTTTTGATGAAAGTACTTCTGAAATTAAAAAGTTTTCATCTATTCAAGGTTTGTCGGGCGAAACTACATCTTCAATTCACTACAATACTGCTTTTAAAAGATTGGTTATTGGTTATCAAAATGGATTAATTGAAGTAATTGACGAAAACAACGCAATTACAATTTCATCAGATATTATAAATTTTAATCAATCAGGTGTAAAAAGTATCAATCATATTTCTGAATTTGGTACTACATTATACCTTTCTACACCATTTGCAATTGTAGAATATGATATAGAAAAGTTAGAGTTTGGTGACACCTTTTTTATAGGAAATGGCTCTACTTCTTTAGAGATAAATAAAACATTAATTTCTGATGGAAAAATTTATGCTGTAACCGAAGATGGAATTTTTACTGCAGATGTTACAAGTAATCTTTTAATTGATTTTAATAGCTGGCAGCAACAATTTACTGCACGTAATTTTAGTGAGATTACATTTTTTAATAATAAAATCTATGTTACTGAAGGTAGTAAATTGTTTCAATTAAATACAGGTGTTTTAACTGAAATTAAGGATTTTAGTGAAACTATTTTAGGATTAAAATCATCCAGTACTAATTTATCAGTTACACTAAATAAAAGTGCTGTTATTTTAGATTCAGCAAACAATCAAGTATATACTTTTACGACTACTCCTGACTTTGATTTCACATTAAATACTGCATTTATTAAAGATAATAGAACTTATTTAGCAACAAAAGAATTTGGTGTTTTAAAAACTAGTTTAGGGCAAATAAACACATACGAAGAAATTCATCCAGAAGGACCTTTATCTAATAGTGTTTTTTCTATTGCAGTAAATGATAATAATTTTTGGGTAGTCTTTGGAGGTTATGATGACTCTTATACTCCCAATCAAAAGGAGCAAGGGTTTAGCCATTTTAACGGAGAAAACTGGATAAATACGCAGTTTAATTCAGATTTCCCTGTCATGGATTTGAATTGTGTTTCTATAGATTCAAATGTAGAAAATAGGGTTTATATGAGCTCTTTTGGAGATACTAGGTCTGTTAATTCTGTTTCAACTGGAGGCTTATTAGTTGTAGAAAACGATGAAATAAAAACATTTTACAATCACTTAAATAGCCCTTTAGAAGATATTATTTATAATGATCCAAGCAGAGTAAGTATAAGAACGAGCGGAACTAGTTTTGATATATTAGGAAATTTATGGGTTTCGAGTATAAGTTTTGATGAAGAATTAAAAAAATTATCTCCTTCAGGACAATGGAGTAGTTTCGATTTATCGTCACTTAAAACTGTTCCAGGTAAATTGGGTTTAAGTGAAATAGCAATTTCAAGTAACAACACTATATGGATAGGAACAAGAAGAAATGGGGTTTATGCTTTTAACGAAAACGGAAGTAGAAAAAGAGCTTTAATTGCAACTCCAAATCTTGGAAATTTACCGAACACTGATGTGCTATCTCTAGCTATAGACAAAAGCAATAGAGTTTGGCTAGGTACAAGAAGTGGAATGGTTGTTTACCGAAATGCAGCTGGGGTTTTTGATGCTACTGTTTTAAACGCACAACCAGTAATTATTGAGGAAAATGGAGTTGGAGAAAGATTATTAGGAGATCAAAAAATTAATACAATTGTTATTGATGGCGCAGATAATAAGTGGTTTGGAACAGATAATGGAGGTGTTGTTTATACCAATCCCTCCGGTCAAACTACCTTAGCCAATTTTAGTAAGCAAAATTCACCGTTACCGTCCAATAGAATTTTAAAAATAAAGGTTGACAAGAGTAACGGTAAAGTTTATTTTGCTACTGATAAAGGTATTGTTGTTTACAATAGTAAAGTAGCTACTTTTGGTGAGGTTTTAGGTGATGTATATGCCTATCCAAATCCTGCTTTAAAAAACCATGAAACAATTACTATTGATGGTAGAAAAGGAACACATTTACCAAAAGGAACGAATGTTAAAATTTTGGATGTTGCTGGTAATTTGGTCTATGAAACTAACGTTGTAGAAGGGCAAGAATTACAAGGAGGTAAAGTTGTTTGGAATAAAAAAAATTTAGTAGGCAACAAAGTGGTATCTGGTATTTATATTGTTTTATTATCTAACGATGATGGTTCAGAAACAGCTACAGCTAAACTCGCAATTGTAAATTAATGGCTATCGTAAATACAAAAGCAATTGTTTTAAGTTCACTAAAATATGGTGAAACAAGCTTAATTGTAAAATGTTACACTCAAGAAGAAGGAGTCAAGTCTTACTTAATTAGAGGTGTTTTAAAACCAAAAAAAACAGGAATAAAAGTAGCGCATTTTCAACCTTTAACACAACTAACAATTATTGCAAATCATAATACGAAAAACGCTTTAAATTCTATAAAAGAAGTACACGTAATTCATCCTTATAAAACAATTCATACAGATATTGTAAAGCAATCTGTTGTTATGTTTTTGTCAGAAGTCTTGTCAAATTCTATTCAAGAAGAAGAACAAAACTTAGCACTTTATGAGTATCTAGAAACTGCTCTTATTTGGTTAGATGTTCACGATAAAGTTACGAATTTTCACTTGTTATTTCTTTTGAATTTAACTGGTTTTTTAGGGTTTTATCCTGATACTTCAGAAATAAATAAAAAAGGTTTTGA
Source organism: Flavobacteriaceae bacterium ASP10-09a (assembly GCA_000981625.1). GTDB lineage: Bacteria > Bacteroidota > Bacteroidia > Flavobacteriales > Flavobacteriaceae > Polaribacter. Next base: position 30,033 of record LAQA01000027.1, on the reverse strand, counting down.
TTTATTGGAAGGTAATTTTTCTAATAGTATTCACGAAAAGAATGTTATTTCTAATAATGACTTTTATCAATTTAAAAAGCTCTTAGGCATAATTTTTGATAATCTAGAAAGCGTAGCATATAGTAAAGATGAAAGGCAGTTAGTTTTGCAAGTTATTATTCAGTATTTTAAGCTACATTTGGGCTCTTTTAGAGAACCAAAATCGTTACAAGTTTTAGAAACAGTATTTAGTTGATGATGAAGTATATTATTTTTGTATTTATAGTTTTAATTGGAGGTGTAATTTTTGGTCAAGAAATAAAAATCTTAGACAAAAAAACGGGTAAAAAAGTAAAAAATGTTACTATCTATAATAAGTCTAAAACCATTAGCTTAACAACTAATAATGATGGTTTAGCAGATATTTCTACTTTTAAAAATGATGAAATAATTATTTTTTCTCATTTATCTTACGCAAATTATAGAATAAAAAAATCTGTTTTAAGAAAACAAAAACTTACTGTTTATTTAAATAAACAATCAGAGCAATTAGATGAAATAGTAATTTCTGTTTTTAAAAAAGAAGAAAAATCAAAAAGAATTGCAGAACAAATAGCAGTGCTTTCATCTAAAAATATTCAAAAACTTTCACCTCAAACTTCTGCAGATTTATTAGCTATAATCCCCGGAATTAAAGTTCAAAAATCACAATTTGGTGGAGGAAGTCCTGTAATTCGTGGAATGGAATCTAACAGAGTTTTATTGGTCGTTGATGGGGTTAGAATGAACAATGCTATTTATAGAAAAGGACATTTACAAAGCTCAATTACAATCGCGCCAAATTTATTAGATAAAATAGAAGTTGTTTTTGGACCCTCCTCTGTAATTTATGGTTCAGACGCCTTAGGAGGTGTAATTCATTATTATACAAAAACACCTAAACTATCAGAGAATAATGAAGTAAAAAGTCAGTTTTTTTCTAGATTTTCGAGTATAAATCAAGAAATAACGACAAATGTTTCTGCAGAAGTAAGTTTTAATAATTGGGCCTCTTTTACAAGTATTTCTTATTCAGATTTTGGTGAATTAAAAGCCGGTAAAAATAGAAGTCATGGTTTTTCTGATTGGGGAAAAGTTTTCTATTATTCAGAAAATGTGAATGGAAATTACAATGAAAATCCAACGATAAATTCCAATCCAAATTTATTAAGAAATACAGGGTATAATCAAACAGATGTGTTGCAGAAATTTTTTGTTCCATTATCAAAAGACACAGATTTAAAAATTAATCTACAATACTCCACTTCATCTAATATTCAAAGATTTGATAGACTAACAGAGATAAGAGATATTTCAGATGTTTCTTCTTTAAAGTTTGCAGAATGGTCTTATGGACCTCAAAAAAGACTATTAATTTCATCACAATTACTTCTTAATCCTGATAAAAATTGGTTAGAAAGTGGAACGATAACGACTGCTTATCAGAACCTTAAAGAAAGTAGAATTCAAAGAAAATTTGGAAGTTTAGATCGTTCTTATAGAGAGGAAAGTGTCGCTGTTTTTAGTGTAAATGGAGATTTTTCGGTGCCGTTAACAGAAGATAAAACAAGAATTTTATCGTATGGTTTTGAGTTTGCCTATAATGATGTTTCTTCTAATGCCTACGGTAAAACCTTAAACATTTCTAATGGAAAAATTAATGGTTTTTCAGACGATTTTAAAGTACAGTCACGTTATCCAGACGGAGGAAGTAATTATTTAAGTTCTTCTCTATATATAGGTTATAAACAAGATGTAAGTAGTAAATCAACATTAAATTCTGGGATTAGATTTACAAATACAAACTTAAATGCAACATGGATAGATGAAACATTTATTCAACTTTCAGACAATGATATTAGCGCAAATAATTCTGCAATTACAGCAACTTTAGGATATGTTTACAAGCCAAACAAAAACTGGCAATTAAATAGTGTTTTGTCATCAGGTTTTCGTTCCCCTAATATAGATGATGTTGGAAGAGTTCGTGAAAAAAGTGGTGATGTAACTGTACCAAATATTCATGTAAAACCAGAGTTTGCATATAATGCAGAAGTAGGAATTCAAAAGTATTTCAACGATAGAAAATTTCGCTTAAGTGCCAATGTATTTTACACCTTGTTAGATAATTATATTATTAGAGACCGTTTTACCATAAATGGAAGCGATCAGGTTTTATTTGACGGGGAATATGGAAACGCAGTTGCCAATCAAAATAGAGGAAATGCTTTCATTACAGGATATACAATTAGTTATTTAGGAAAACTTTCTAATGCTTGGAATACATCAGGGTTTATTACCTATACAAAAGGAAGAACATACGATTCAGAAGAACCAATGTCTTCAATTCCACCCTTATTTGGTCAGTTTGAAGTAAATTATAAAAGAGATAAGATTGAAGTTGGCGCAGCTTTAAGATTTAACAGCAAAAAGGATATCGAAGATTTTAATTTTACTGAAGGAATTGATAATCATGACTTAACACCCGTAGTTGATGCAAATGCTGCTAATAATGAAGATGTTTATTTTGGAACTCCAAGCTGGATGACTATTGGTTTAAATGGACGCTATTCAGTAAGCGAAAATTTTTCTGTGCAAGCAAGATTAGACAATCTCTTTGATGAACATTATATAGAATTTGCTTCTGGGATATCCTCTCCAGGAAGAAATTTATCTGTTTCTTTTGTCGCTAATTTTTAGTAAGTCTTAAAACCCAAACATCTTGCTGTGGTTTGTTGTTAAGGTTGTCTCCAGGAATATGTTTTAGAACTTCTAAATTATTTTTAGAACAAAGGGCCCTAAAAAATTTAGGAGATTGGTAAGAAGCATATAATCTATTTCCTTCTTTTTTATACGCATGAACAATTAAGTTACCAGAATCATAAAGTACTTGCTCTTTTTGTAAAAGTTTAAACGTGTGAGCATCTCCATGAGTTGTCAAAAATAAAATTCCTCCATTTTTTAAAACCCTTGTTAATTCATGGATCCAAGAAAAATGTAATTCTTTAGAAAGGTGTGTAAAAATTGATATTCCATAAATAATATCCATAGAATCGTCTTTAAATGCCAAAGGTGGTTTTAGGTAATTATTTTTAAATTGAATTCCTTCTAAATTTTCTGAACACCATTTTACATATTTTTTATTATAATCTGAACCATAAAAAGAATTAGAGGTGTCTAGAATAGATGGTAGATGTCTTAAAATTCTTCCAGTTCCACAACCCCAATCTAAAATAGAGAGATTTTTAAAATCTTTAAACTCACTGATATGATTTATCAACCAAGTTGCGGTTGGTTTTCCATTGGTATAAAACTTATCGTAATTCAGGTTAAAAGTTTCATATAAATAAAAATCTGGTGGAAGCTTTACGGTAGGATTCTTCTTTTTAAATTCATAATTGCTTCTTCTATTTTGCCACTTTTGTCGTCGAAAATTTATTTGCTCAATAATTGGAAGCAGATTAAATTTAGATAAAACTTTTTTAAGCGCAATTTTTTTCATTTTCACTTCCTTTTTCCTTCTTCTGTAAAATTATCAGACAAGGCTCTTTCGGTTTTAATAATACTCACAACAATAGATAGAATTGCTACAACCATAGGTTGCCAGGTTAATCCATTTACAATAAAATTAGCTAAAAGCATCGTTGCAATAAAAGATAAACCGGCATACATTAATAAATTCTTATTAAAAATGGTGTTCGCAAAATTCCAGATATCTTCATTTTGCATCGCTTTAAAAGTTCTGTAACCATATAAATTATTTATTTTCTTTGGTGGAAATTTCCAAAAAATAATACTTAATAAAAACAACAAACCATTTGTGGTTAAAACATATATAATTGGACTCATTTGTCTTATTTTTTTAATTTTGATTACTGCTTATTTTTCTTAGGTCTCAATAGACCTTCTTGTGCAAAAGAAGCCACTAATTTACCATCTCTTGTATAAATATTTCCTTTAGATAAACCCCTTGCTCCATAAGCATTGGGTGATTCAGCAGAGAATAGCATCCAATCATCAAAATCAAAATCTCTAAAAAACCACATAGAATGATCTAAACTTGCTGTTTGAGTATTCCCGAAATTATATTCTTTTGCATTCGGATTAAATGCGGCATTCAATACATTATAATCAGATATATAAGTCAAAATTTGATGTTTTAAACGCAAATCCATTTTTTGAATGTCTCCCTTTAATTTAAACCAAATTTCTTCTTTTGCAGGTAAGTTTTCTCTTTTTAAAGGATTGGGAACCTGCACAGGTTTAAAATCTATAGGACGTTCAACACTCAAAAAACCTTTTAAAGACTTTGGTAAAAAATCGCCAAACTTAGTAACCATGTCTTCCCAACTTAATAATTCTTCAGGCTGTTTTATGTCTCTATTCATTACTGATTGATGCTCAAACCCATCTTCAATTTTATGAAAAGAAGCAGCCAAAATAAAAATAGTTTTATTATTTTGCTTCGCTGTAACTCTTCTTGTAGAAAAACTACCTCCATCCCTCATTACTGCAACATGGTAATTGATTGGTATTGTTAAATCTCCAGCTTCTAGAAAATAAGCATGTAAAGAATTTATAAATCTATTTTCTTTAATTGTTCTATAAGCAGCATTAACTGCCTGTGCCAAAACCTGACCACCAAAAACTTTAGGACTTCCAATAGTTACACTCTCTCCAGAAAAAACATTGTTTTCAATTTCTTTTAAATCTAAAAGCTCTATAAGTTCCTTGCTGTTATTCATGGGGTTTTTTTACTGTTTTAAAGGGTGATTTTTGTAGAAATGGTGTTGGTTGAACACGTTGCAAAAATAGCTTTAAAATTCTGTTTGTAATACTTTTTTTATGACGAAGATACATTGTTAGATCTTGTGGTTCTGCACCAACAGAACTTTTAATTTCACTAGCTGTTCTTCCAAAATTAATAGTTTTTAATTTTTTATTGATAGCAATTTCTATATAGTCATACAACATTCTTTGGTAGATTGCATATTCTCTGTTTAAGCTATAATCTATTCCAACAAAGTGGGCGTCTAAAGATTTTTGATTGATTATACCAGAAATAAAACCGACAATCTTATCTTCTAGCCAATAGGTTTTTAAGATGTAATCATCCCCAAATTTTTCTTTTAAATCTTTATAGGTTTCTAGATTAAAGTGACCTAAATTAAAACCTGCGTTTGAAGCAACTTTTTCATATAAAGCGGTCATTTTCGGTAATTTTCTATCAATGTTTTCTAAGGTAACTTCTTCTATACGAATTTCGGTACTCTGTTTAAAAGCTTTTCTTGCTTTTACTCTAAATTTTGTTTTCATTGATGCCAGGTAATCATCAAAATTTTGCCAATCTTCTTGTGGTTGAAGTTGCATATTTGGTTCTACTAAAAACGTGTGATATTTAAAGTCTTTTAATTCATCTGTAATAAAAAGTGACTCTTTAGCAAAGTCTTTTAGTAAGAATGCATCAATTTGTTTTTTTAACTTTTTATCAGAATTTACAAAATGATTAATACTTTCTGCAAGTTCTTTTATAATTGCTTTTTTGTTTTGATTTTTTTTAATAAAAACTCCATGTTCTCCGCTCACAAAAGTGTTTCCACAAATTAATAATTTTAGTGGTTTTTTATTAGGAAAAACATGTAATTTTCTGCCAATATTTTTAAAAAATTCTAAATCATTTTTAATAGATTTTAAATGAAAGTCAATAATTTTTATACTTGCAAAAGCTGTTGGGCTATTATTTTTATCAACCAAAACAATATAAGAAAAGATAATTTCAGGGTGATTTTTTTCTAATGCTTTTATGAAATTTGGGTGAAAATAAATATTTTCTGTACATTCTAATCCTTCCCAAATTTTAGCAGGAATCTCATCTACAGAAGAGAAAAATAGTGCGGTATTTGTGTTTGTGCAGAAAATCAAATTAATTCTTATAGTGTGTTAAATTTTTATGATTCTCTAAATGAGTTTTTCTAATTTTCATAGTTTCGTTTTCTTGGGTAATCATGTGTTATTTTGTTAGGCTAATTTTTTTATTTTCAATTTCAAATCCTTTTATAGAATTTCTATTAACACTGTTTCAGTTATTTATTTTGGTACTTTGAAAAGCACGATATATTCTAAAGTTAAAAGATATTATGCATAATAAGATATAAAGCTGATAAAAAAAACCGATTCTAGAAACTTTAGTTTTAAAATGACAATTATAACATTTCTTTAACAAAGTTACTTTTAGTCTATACAAGTTACCTTATGCCTAAAAAGTATCTTTGTTATAACTTTCTTAGTTTTTAATTTAGAAGGTACAACTAACTAATTATGAGAAACATTATACTATCTATTCTTGGAATTTTACTTATAGCGGGTGCTATTATTTTAGGAAATTATTTTATTGATAAAAACCAAAGACCTAAACCAAAGTATAAAAAAACGATTAAAACTGTTTTTGTTAAGAATGTTGAAAATAAAGATATTCCTATTATTTTATCTGCGAATGGAAATTTACTTGCTAAAAATAAAATTGATATTTTTTCGGAAGTTCAGGGTGTTTTACAGCCATCTAATAAATCATTTAAACCAGGAACTAGGTATTTTAAAGGAGAAACTTTATTAAGCATCAATAGTGATGAATTTATGGCTAGTTTACAATCTCAAAAAAGTAATCTATTTAATTTAATCACTTCTATATTACCAGACATACGCTTAGATTATACTTTAGAATTTAAAAAGTGGGAAAGCTATCTACAGTCTTTTGATATGAGTAAAACAACACCGAAATTTCCGCTTTTTTCATCAGATAAAGAAAAATACTTTGTTTCTGGACGTGGAATTTTAACGGCTTATTACAATGTTAAAAATCTAGAAGTTCGTTTGTCTAAACATAAAATTAAGGCTCCTTTCTCTGGAGTGGTAACAGAAGCTTTGTTAAGTTCTGGGACTTTAGTGAGATCTGGGCAAAAACTTGGCGAATTTATAGATACAAGTATCTATGAAATGGAAGTTTCAATAAATGCTGAGTTTGCAGATTTATTAAAAGTAGGCAATACGGTTGCTCTTTCTAATCTAAATAAATCTAAAAAGTATACAGGAATAGTAGTACGTGTAAATGGAAAAATAGACCAAGTCTCTCAAACTATAAACGCATATATAGACGTAAAACACCCTGATTTAAAAGAAGGAATGTTTTTAGAAGCAAATTTAGTTGCAAAATCAGAATCAGATGCTATAGAAATTTCTAGAAAATTATTAGTAGATAATAAAGCTGTTTACACGGTTAAAAATGATAGTATTTTATTTCTTGTAGATGTAAACCCTGTTTACTTTGGTGCTGAAAACGTTGTGATTAAAGGATTAAAAAATAATGATAAAATTTTGACACAAACTTTACCAGGAGCTTTTGACGGAATGATTGTAAAAATCAATAAAAATAAGTAATACATGAAAAAAATTATTACTTATTTTATAAAATACCCTGTTGCTGTAAATGTAATTATACTTGCATTTTTTATTTTTGGAATATTAGGTGCAATTAGCATGAAATCTTCCTTTTTCCCTTTGGTAGATTCACAATTAATCAGAATTTCTTTGGCATATCCAGGCGCTTCTCCTGCTGAAATGGAAGAAGGTGTTGTATTAAAGATTGAAGATAATTTAAAGGGAATTATAGGTGTAGAAAGAGTAACATCTGTGTCAAGAGAAAATTCGGCAAGTGTAAATGTCGAGGTAGAAAAAGGAAAAAATATAGATGTTGTTTTATCTGATGTTAAAAATGCAGTAGATAGAGTTCCTTCTTTTCCTTCAGGTATGGAGCCTCCCGTAATTGCAAAAGTTGAAAATAATCGAACAACAATTAGTTTTACTGTAAGTGGAGAAAATGTTTCTTTGAAAGCACTAAAACAATATGCAAGAAATGTAGAAAATGATATTCGGGGAATTGAAGGAATTTCCCAAGTTGCTATTATTGGGTATCCAGATGAAGAAATTGAAATTGCTGTCCGTGAAAACGATCTAAGAGCCTATAATTTATCGATCACAGAAGTAGCAAATGCTGTAAGAAATTCAAATATTTTAATCACAGGTGGAAATATAAAAACTGCAGATGAAGATTATTTGATTAGAGCTAGCAATCGCTCTTATTACGGAATTGAACTTCAAAATATTATTGTAAGAACAGAAGTTAACGGGAATATTATTCGTTTAAAAGATGTTGCAGAATTAAGAGATACTTGGTCTGAAAACCCAGATAGATTGTATTATAATGGAAATTTAGCAATAGATATTACGGTTAGTAATACCAATAACGAAGATTTAATTTCATCAGCAGATAAAATTAAAGAGTACATTTATAAATACAATCAAGAACAGCAAAATGTTCAGTTAACTGTTACAAGTGATAGAAGTACAACATTAAATGATAGAACTTGGTTGTTAACTAAGAATGCCATTTCAGGAATTCTTTTAGTCCTGTTTTTTTTAGCATTATTTTTAAACTTACGTTTGGCATTTTGGGTTGCTTTTGGTTTGCCAATATCTTTTTTAGGGATGTTTATTTTTGCAGCACAATTAGGTGTTACCATTAATGTTTTGTCTTTATTTGGGATGATTATTGTAATTGGTATTTTGGTTGATGATGGAATTGTAATTGGAGAAAATATTTATCATCATTATTACGATTTGGGAAAATCTAAAATTAGAGCAGCTATAGACGGAACAATGGAAGTAATTCCGCCAATAGTTTCAGCGATTTTAACAACTATAATTGCATTTTCCACCTTCTTTTTTGTAGACGGCAGTATAGGAAGTTTCTTTGGCGAAGTTTCTACAATTGTAATTCTGACGTTAACTGTTTCTTTAATTGAGGCATTGATAATTCTTCCTGCACATATTGCACATTCAAAAGCTTTAGATAGAAAAAAACTCGAAAATGGAGGCGCTAAGAAAACAAATAAAATTGATGCTTTTTTTAAGAAAATAAACAAAGGAGCTGACGCTATTTTAGTGAAATTTAGAGACAACTATTATGTGCCTTTTTTAAAGTTTTCTTTACAGAATAAGTTTTTTATTTTTTGTGTGTTTGTAGCTTCATTTTTAATAAGTTTCTCTGCTTTAAAAGGCGGCGTAGTAAAAAGTTCTTTCTTTCCAAGAATAGCAAGCGATAGAGTGCAAATAACATTAAATATGCCACAAGGAACCAATGAGAAAATTACAGATTCTTTGATTTCTTTCATAGAAGAAAAAGTTTGGTTGGTCGACAAAGAATACACAGAAAAGCAAACAGGTAAGGTAAAAGTTATTAAAAATGTAATTAAAAGAGTGGGTCCAGGAAGTGCAAACGCAACCTTAAGCGTAAATCTTTTACCCGGTGAAACTAGAGATTTTTCATCGCCAGAAATTACAAATGCTATTCAGCAGAAAGTAGGTAAAATATATGGTGTAGAGAGTTTAGTTTTCGGCTCTGGTGGTAACTTCGGAGGAAGTCCAGTTGCAGTTTCTTTATTAGGAAACAACATTAAAGAATTAAAAGCGGTTAAAGACGAATTAAAGCAAGTCTTAGAAAATAATCCTTTGTTAAAAGATGTTACAGATAATGACCCTGCAGGAATCAAGGAAGTTCGAATCACTTTAAAAGACAATGCTTACTTGTTGGGATTAAATCTCCAAACAATAATGGCGCAAGTTCGTGGTGGTTTTTTTGGTTTTCAAGCTCAACGTTTTCAACGAGGTCAGGATGAAATAAAGGTTTGGGTTCGTTATGATAAAAAAGATAGATCTTCTATTAAAGATTTAGATGATATGCGAATCATAACACCAACAGGAACCAGAATTCCATTTTCTGAAATAGCAAACTATGTTATAGAAAGAGGAGATATTTCTATCAATCATTTAGAAGGGAAAAGAGAAATTCAAATTAGGGCAGATTTAAAAGATTTAAGTGCAAGTGCAACAGAGATTTTAGATAATATTAAAACGAATATTATGCCAGAAATTTTGTCTAAATATCCAACAGTAACACCTTTATATGAAGGACAAAATAGAGAGGCTAAAAAAACGACAGATTCTTTAAACCTTGTTGGTCCGATTATTTTGTTGTTAATTTATATTGTAATTGCTTTCACATTCCGTTCTTACAGTCAGCCAATCCTCCTAATTATTATGATTCCTTTTAGCATGATTGGTGTCATTTGGGGACATTACATTCACAACATGGCTATTGGTATTTTATCCTTTTTAGGGATTATTGCTTTAATAGGAATTATGGTAAATGATGGTTTGGTTTTGATAGGAAAGTTCAATAGTTTTTTAAAAGAAGGAATGAAATTTGACGATGCACTGGTAAGAGCAGGTCAATCTCGTTTTAGAGCTATTTTCTTAACCTCCTTAACAACCGTAGCTGGTTTAGCCCCCTTAATTTTTGAAAAAAGTAGGCAAGCACAATTTTTAATTCCAATGGCAATTTCTATTGCTTATGGTATTGCAATTGCAACTATTTTAACATTAATAATGTTGCCAATGATTTTGTCTGTTTCAAACACAATAAAAGTGAAAATAAAATGGCTGATTACTAATGGAAAAGTTACGAGAGAGGAAGTAGAAAGAGCAATTATCGAATCTAAATTTGACGAAGATGAAATTTAATAAAACTAGTATATTAATCGTCGTTTTCTTATCGACTTTACAAGGGTTTTCTCAAGAAATTCTGACTAAAAAAGAAGCGTTAAAAATTACCTTAGAAAATAATTTCGGAATTAAAATTGCCAACAATAATTTAGCTATAGCAAAAAATAATTCAAGTATTTATAACACCCGTTTTTTACCAACTGCAGGAATTTCTTCTGGAGCAAATTACAGTAGAAACAATCAAACAGTAACTCCTCAAGATGGAGATTTAAGAAGTACAAACGGGGCCGTTACAAAATCGTATAATGCTTCTTTAAATTTAAATTATATTCTTTATGATGGTTTAGGAAGGAAGTACAATTATCAGCAATTAAAAGAAACCTATAATTTAACAGAATTACAAGCTAAGGAAACGATTGAAAACACTTATTTACAATTGTTTACTTCGTATTTTCAAATTGCACGTTTATCAGAAAACACAAACAATTTATCTGAAGCTCTAACTATTTCTAAGAGACGCTTACAACGTGCAAAATATCAATATGATTATGGACAATCTACTAAATTAGAATTTTTAAATGCAGAAGTTGATGTAAATAATGATAGCATTTCATTAATTTCAGCTAGACAACAATTAAACAATGCTAAGCGCGGATTAAATATTGTTTTAGGTATTGAAAAAGAAGTAAATTATCGTGTAGAAACTGATGTTGATTTTATCAAAATAATGAATTTTGAAGATTTACAAATGAAGACTTTAGCAAATAACTCACTTTTAAAACAGAATGAAAAAAATGTGGCAATTAGTAAGTTTAATATCAAAATAAACAAAGCAAATTATATACCTTCTTTAGGTTTAAATACTTCCTATGGCTGGAATAAAAGTAATAATGAAAATCCTGCAAATCCATTTTCGCCAGCTTCTGTTTCTTCAACCGGTTTAAATGCGGGTTTAAGTTTCTCTTGGAGTTTATTTGATGGGGGTAGTACAAAAACAAGAGTTGCCAATGCTAAAATTGCATTAGACAATCAGCAAATATTATTAGAGCAGCAGAGAACGATTATTCAAAATAATTTAAAAAATACTTGGGAAAATTATAACAACCAACTTTTTATAATTGGAGCTCAAGAAAAGAATGTGTCAACTACTAAAAATAATTTTGACAGAACAGAAGAGCGATACAAATTAGGGCAAGTAATTTCTATCGAATTTAGACAAGCTCAGATTAATTTAATTAATGCAAAAACAGCTTTAAATAATGCAAAGTTTGATGCGAAATTAATTGAATTGCAATTACTACAATTAAGTGGGGATATTTTAAATGTGAATTTTTAGGGAGCATTTTTTTTACAGGAGCTTGTTTTTTGTTTTACTAATTTCTATTTTATTAAATTTAAAATACTTTTAGATGTTAGAACTTTAAAATAAGTCAACAACTAATTTTGGTAACCTTTTAGAAGATAATTTAATTTTAGATATTAAAGAATTAGGTGTTGTAAAAAAAATACTAAATACACTACGATTATATAAGCTATGGTTATATATAATTGTTGTTTATCGGTTGTTAAAAAAATTAGAAAATGAAGGTAAAATTCACCTTTTTTTAGAAATAGTATTAAAGTATTAGAATTTTAATGATAAATTTATCTGAAAGCTTTTGGGAAAACAAGTATAAAAAAAATAAAATTGGTTGGGATTTAGGAGAAGTTTCTCCACCTTTAAAAACCTATTTTGATCAACTGATAAATAAAGATCTAAAAATATTAATTCCAGGAGGAGGTAACTCTTATGAAGCAGAATACCTTTTTAACAATAATTTTAATAATGTTTATGTTGTCGATATTTCTAAAACAGCTCTAGATAATATAAAAAACAGAGTTCCTGGTTTTCCATCATCACATCTAATTCATGCTAATTTTTTTGATTTGAATGATAATTTTGATTTGGTAATAGAACAAACTTTTTTTTGTGCTGTAGATCCAGTTTTAAGAGAAAAATATGCAATAAAAATGAAAGAGTTATTGAAGAAAAATGGGAAACTAGTTGGATTGCTTTTTGATGCAAAATTAAATGAAGATCACCCACCTTTTGGAGGAAATAAAAACGAATACATAAGTTACTTCGAATCACATTTTACAATGGAAGTTTTTGAGGAATGTTACAATTCATTTCATAATAGACAAGAAATGGAATTGTTTATGAAGTTTGTGAAAAAGTAAAAAGGTTGGTAAAATATTTTAACAACCGTTTTGCTGCGTTTGATTTTTTTTAATGACGCCAGCTTCTCTTTTTTGGCTCAAACTTTTTACCAGCTTTTCCTAAACTATTAAATTTCCAAGTAAAACTTAACATTGCATATTGATTTAGAACAGTGCTAGAAGAATCTTCAATATAATCTTCTGTTGCGACTCTTCTTGCGTTTGTGTTTTGGTCTAGGATGTCATAAATTTTTAAACTAATTGCACCATTATTTTTTAAGATAGAATAACTCAATGTGGTATTCCAAAACCAAGCACTTTTTTGAAAACCATCTGCAATATTAGGATTGTAATTATATTTTAAATCGTTAAGCCACTCAAATTTCTTTAAAAAATAGGTTGCAGTTGCTATTGTTACATCATGACTAGTGAAATTCCTATTATTAATTCCGTCAATATCATAGGTGTTTTTACTAAATGAAATCGTGTAAGAAGGTCTTATTTGTAAAACTTTATCCCAGGAAAAATCGAAACTGACTCTTGGTGAAATTGCAGTTATTTTACTAGAATATTGTACGTTATTATTGAAGTTAATGTTTTTATTGTAGGTAGCAAATACTCTGTATTCTGTTCTTAAGCTTCCAAAATCTTCCCATTTTTTTGTGCTACTATAACTACCTCCTCCACGTATATTAATAAAACCATCTACATTAGCATACGTAGTTTCTCTAATTAAAGAACTAGGGTTAATGATGGTATTAGCAACAACTCGATCATCTGTGTATGCAATATTTGCAAATGACCAAAAACCTGTTCTTTGTTGCCAGTTAAAGTTGGATACTCCAAAACGTATATTGTGTGTTTTAGAGGGTTTTAAAGAAGGATTACCAGTAATAATATTTAATGGGTTTGATTCGTCTCTAAAAGGTTGTAATTGTGATAAACTAGGCGTTGCGTTTCTGAAATTATACCGAACTCTATAGCTGCTAGTTCTGTTTTTTCTAAATCGAATATTAAAGCCATATTCTAAATTATTAAACTCTCTTACTAGATTTGTTTGGGGTCTTAAATAATCAGTGTTTTTAAGAGTTCTATTATTATATGCAATTTCTGTTGATGCAGACCATTTTTCATTTCTAAATTCTAATTCTAAACTTGGTCTGCTAATTTTGTCGGAATATTCGAAATCGGTACTTAAGAGGTCACTAAAACTAGTATAATCATTTGTGTTTTGATCAAAATCAAAAGTGCTTCTTTTACTTTTAGTTTTTGTGTTTCCAACATTATAGGCTAAATCTAAAAACAACATTTTTGACTTAATTGGAAAGCGATATGTAAATTCACTAACAAGTTCTTTTATATCAGAATTACCGTCTGAATATTGGTCTCTAATAATTTGCTCTGGATTTGCTCCATAAATGTTAGTTTCAGACTTTACAAAATCATCAGTTACTGTTTTTTTTAAGTTTGCTGTTAATTCCGCTCTAAAAAAAGAACCTCTGTCACCAAATTTTTTGGTTATGTTAATTTCATTATCAAAACGTTCTCTATTAGATTCTGCAATAGATTCAATTTTAGAATTATTTGTTAAGGTTTTGCTGTTATTTAAAGTTTGTGACTCGCTATTAAACCTATTGGTATTTAAATTTCTATTAAAATCAGTTTCAATATCAATTCTAAAAGTACTGTCAATTTCAATTTCAAAATCGATACTAGCGTCATTACTGTCGCTATCGTTTAAAGAAGTGTTTTCAGAATTTCTAAAAAAGCTGCTTCCATCAGATAAAAAAGTTTCTCTATTTGAAGAAGATTTATTATCAGACTCACTGTTCTTATAAAAATAATCTCCAGAAAATTCAAAGATTTTTCCAAAAGTATTTATATAATTCAGACCATAATTATTAGATGTTATTATACCTTGACCACCGCCAAAGCTCCTATTATTACCACCAAATTGTAATCTTTGATTTCCAAAACTAAAACCTGGGGAATTAACGTTATTACCACCTGCTAAAAGCCCAATTCTTTCACTTTGCTTAAAACGAGTAACCATGCCTGCATATTCATATCTATCATTTGTTCCTCCACCTGTAGCTACTTTACCAAAATATCCTTTGTTATTTTCTTTTTTGATAGTAAGATTTATGGTTTTGTTTTCTCCATCAGAATCTTCACCAGAAAATGCTTGCGCCTTATTTTTTGTATCAGTAATTTGAATTTTTTCTATAATATCTTTGGTTAAATTTCGAGTAGTAATTGTTGGGTCATTTCCGAAAAAAGGTTTTCCATTCACCAATATCTTGTTTACAGATTTTCCATTTACTGTAATGTTACCTTCGGTATCTACTTCTACACCTGGTAATTTTTTAAGTAGATCTTCAACATTTGCATCTTTTTTTGTCTTAAAAGATTTTACATTAAACTCTATAGTATCCTTTTTAATAGTTATTGGTGCACTCGATTTTATAATAATAGCATCTAAACTATTTGCAGATTTTAATGATAAAGTACCTAAATTTTGATTTCTAACAACGATAGTTTTAGTGTAAGGCTTAAATCCTATAAAAGATACAACTAGCTTTACTTTAGAGTCTGATGTTTCTCCAACAAGATCAAAATTACCTTTAGCATCAGTAATTGTATAAGAAACAATACTACTATCTTTTACTCTTTCTGCATGTACAGTTGCAGATTCAAGTAGTTCTTTGTTGTCTGCGGATTTTATATTACCAGAAATTGTAAATTTTTTAGTTTGGGAAAAAACAATAGAGCTTAAGAACAAGCAGATTAGAAGTAAAATTTTCTTCATATATGTAAAGGTGATTTTTTTCTTGCAAAGATTTCACTAATAATTTGGCCTTGATTCTTTTTTAACAGAACTTTAAGAGAATAAGCAAACAAACGATAAAACATTCTTTGAATAAAAAGATTTTTATAAACGAATAGTAATTAATTTTTTAATTGAAGAGAACTTTGTATTAGTTATTTCTATTTGCTTATTTTAAACTAAAAGGATTGTTTTGCTTACATAAGAAAATTACATAAAAGTAATTTCAAAGGATTCTATTTATAAATAACTTGATGTAAAAACAAAAAATAAATAATGTAATAGATGTAAAAAAAGGGCATCAACAATAAGTGATGCCCTAATATTATTTTATATAAAATTTCTTAATTCATCCCTTAAAAGAGAAAAGCTAAGAGCGTCTTAATATTATTTAAAAGCACTTAAACCAGTTACATCTAAACCAGTGATTAATAAATGTATGTCATGAGTTCCTTCGTAAGTAATTACACTTTCTAAGTTCATCATATGGCGCATTATAGAATATTCACCAGTAATTCCCATTCCTCCTAACATTTGTCTAGCTTCTCTAGCGATTTTAATTGCCATATCTACATTATTACGTTTTGCCATAGAAATTTGCGCAGAAGTAGCTTTTCCTTCATTTTTTAAAGTACCTAATCTCCAAGCTAACAATTGAGCTTTTGTAATTTCGGTAATCATTTCTGCTAGTTTTTTCTGTTGCAGTTGAAATTGGCCAATTGGTTTTCCAAACTGAACACGTTCTTTACAGTAGCGTAAAGCAGTATCATAACAATCCATTGCAGCACCAATTGCACCCCAGGCGATTCCAAAACGTGCAGAATCTAAGCAGCCTAAAGGAGCTCCTAATCCAGATTTATTTGGTAATAAGTTCTCTTTTGGCACTTTTACGTTATCAAAAATAAGTTCTCCAGTTGATGATGCTCTTAAAGACCATTTATTATGAGTTTCAGGAGTTGTAAAACCTTCCATTCCGCGTTCTACAATTAAACCATGGATTCTACCTTCTTCATTTTTTGCCCAAACAACAGCAACTTGTGCAAAAGGTGCATTTGAAATCCACATTTTTGCTCCATTTAAAAGATAATGATCTCCCATATCTTTAAATTTAGTTTCCATTCCTGATGGATTAGAACCGTGATTTGGTTCTGTTAAACCAAAGCAACCCATCCATTCACCAGAAGCTAATTTTGGTAAATATTTTTTACGTTGTTCTTCGTTTCCATAAGCGTAAATAGGATACATTACCAATGACGATTGTACAGAAGCTGTAGAGCGAACTCCAGAATCTCCACGTTCTATTTCTTGCATTATCAATCCATAAGAAATTTGATCTAAACCTGCACCCCCATATTCTTCTGGAATGTAGGGTCCAAATGCACCGATTTCTGCTAAACCACTAATAATTTGTGTTGGAAATTCTGCTTTTTGTGCGTATTCTTCAATAATTGGAGAAACATCACGTTTTACCCAATCACGAGCAGCTTCACGAATCATTTTATGCTCTTCGGTAAGTAAATCGTCTAGATTATAGTAATCTGGTGCTTGAAATAAATCAGGTTTCATATACTTTATTTATTTATAATAATGGTTTAAAAAAATACAATTTTTTGAACGTGTAATTTCCAACAAATCTATCAAATATTGTTTAATTTTCGGGTATTATTTAGTTATTTAAAAATTGAGCTAGTAATCTATGAAAATGGTGAACACCTTGTTCTCTTGTAGGGGAAAAACGTCCAGCTTTGTAAAAAGAAGATTTCACGCCTTTTTGAACATGTTCTACAACAAATTCGTCTTCGCGTTGCACTTTATCAATATCTCCACTTGCACCTTTATTTAGTTTTGTTGGATCTAATACATAAGAGAAAAAAGATACTTTTGTTCTATTTAAATCTATGGGTTTTACAATATTCACAGACAATCCCCAAGGATAAAAGTTAAACATCATATTTGGAAAAACCCAATAATAATAGGCAGCTACATTTTTACCATAATCAATATGATTTTTTGGTAAATCAAAAACCTCTGTTGCGTCATCTGTATAACCAATTTGCAAGTTGCAATAGTCATAAATTTCAGTTTTATAACTACCATAATCTAGTACGTCATTTAAATCGGGATGTACAAAAGGTACATGAAAACCTTCTAAATAATTATCACAATACAACGCCCAATTAGCATGTACTAAATATTCTTTTGATAATGTAGGGTCTGGAGAGAAATCATCTAAGGGTAAAAAGCCAACACGTTCATTCATAATATCTAGAACTTGCTGAAAATCGAAACTTGGGTTTAAGCCAGCAAATAAAAACTGACTCCATTTTTTTAAAGGAAATTTGTGAAGATTATCACAAGGTCTTGGGAAATCTTCAGCCTGTTCAAACTCTGGCATATGTTCAAATTCACCATTTAAGTTAAATCTTCTACCATGATAAAAACAAGTTAATTTTTTTGATTTACCTGGATTTAAAGCAACTAAATTACCTCTATGCGTACACACATTTGTTAAACAATTAATTTCATTGTCTTTGTTTTTGGTTAACATTAGTGGTTCTGTTAAATAGCCATCTAATAATACAAACGGATGAACAGATTGAGGAAATGGGACTAAACTTTCGTCTCCAACCCATTGCCAAGAATTTAAAAATACACGTTCTTTTAAAGCTTCAAAAACTGAACTATCTTTATAAAAAGATGCCGGTAATGTTTCTGCTTTCTTAATATCGGGATGAATAAAAAATTTCATTTGTTGTCTATAAATTAATTGTACCTTCGAGAATTGCAGTTAAAAATACATAAAATATGGGTTCTAATCATAAAAAAATAGGATTAATAACAACAACATCCTTAGTGGTTGGAAATATGATTGGAGCAGGAATTTTTTTATTACCAGCAACACTTGCTAAATATGGGAGTATAAGTCTATTGGGATGGTTATTTACTGCAACAGGAGCATTAATATTGGCAAAGATTTTTAGTAACTTTAGTAAGATTATTATAAATAAAAGTGGAGGTCCATATACCTATTCTAAGGCAGGTTTTGGAGATTTTATTGGCTTTTTAGTTGCATGGGGATATTGGATTTCTACTTGGGTAAGTAATGCTGGGTTGGCTATTGCAATTATTGGAGGATTAAGTTTTTTTTTTCCTCTTTTAAATTCAAATCCAATTGTATCTGTATTCGTAGGATTGTCTTTTGTTTGGCTTTTTACATGGATCAACGCAAAAGGAATTAAAGAATCAGGTCGAATTCAAGTGATCACCACCATTTTAAAATTAGTGCCTTTGATTTTCATTATCATAATAGGAGCCTTCTTTTTTGATTTTAATAATTTTCCAAGTTTTAATTTAACGAGTGAAAGTCATTTTGCTACGATTCCAGTGGTTGCAGCATTAACATTGTATGCTTTTTTAGGAATAGAATCCGCTACAATACCTGCTGAAAATATAGAAAATCCAGAAAAAACAGTACCAAAAGCTACAATGTTGGGTACAATAATTTCAACGTTAGTTTATATTTTAGGAACCATTGTTTTATTTGGGATATTACCGACTGATGAATTACAAAATTCAGCTGCTCCTTTTGCCGCCGCCGCAGAAATTATTGGCGGTACTTATGCAGGTTATTTTGTGGCAGCTGGAGCAGTAATAGCGGCAATTGGAGCATTAAATGGATGGACGTTAATGGTTGGGCAACTTCCTATGGCAGCAGCAAAAGATAAAATGTTTCCACGAATATTTAAAAAAGAAAATAAAAACGGTGTTCCATATTTAGGGCTAATTATAGGAAGTGTTTTGACTTCCATCATTTTATTAATAGGGATGAGTGATGGTCTTATAGATCAATTTGAATTCATCGTTAATTTAACGGTATTAGCATGTCTAGTTCCTTATTTATTTGTTTCAGCATCTTATATTATCGTATTAATTGAAAAGAAACTACATTTAAATAAGTTCTTTAAGACTTTTGTTTTGGGCGGTTTAGGATTTTCTTATTCACTTTGGGCTATTTATGGGTCTGGATCAGACGTTGTCTTTTACGGATTTTTATTATTATTGCTTGGAATTCCGTTTTACGCAATCATGCAATGGAACAAACGAGAAAAATAATATGAAAACAACACATCATTCAGAATACTTAAAACTAGATTCAGTATATATTAAGACTGCAAAAGAAGCTTTTGTGTCAGATATCGCATTAGAAAATGAATGGGAAAAGTTGAACTATTTATCAAAACCAGATTTTAGCTTAGCTCTTAAAGAGTATGAAAAATTTGAATCGATTTTTAAAAAAAATACGATTAAGGTGCATCACTTTCCATCAAACAAAAATGTAACAATGGATTCTATTTATTGTAGAGACGCATCCATTGCAACTGACTTTGGCGTCATTATTTGCAATATGGGCAAAGAGGGTAGAATTAATGAGCCGAAAGTGCAATTAGAAGAATATCAACAAAAAAACATCCCAGTTCTAGGTGTGATTAAAGCTCCGGGAACTATAGAAGGAGGTGATGTTGCTTGGTTGGATGAAAAAACGTTGGCTGTTGGACGTTCGTATAGAACGAATGATGAAGGAATAAAACAGTTAAAAACGATGTTAGAAGTAAATGGTGTTTCTGTTATTGTTGCAGATTTACCCCATTATAAAGGGGAAGAAGATGTATTTCATTTAATGTCTATCTTAAGTCCTGTAGATAATGATTTAGCAGTTGTGTATTCGCCATTAATGCCAGTTAGGTTTAGAAATGATTTGTTAGGAAGAGGTTTTAAATTGATAGAAGTTCCAGAAGAAGAATTTGACTCTATGGGTTGCAATGTTCTAGCAATATCTCCAAGAAACTGTATTATGGTTGATGGAAATCCAATTACAAAAAACTTATTAGAAAAAGCTGGTTGTAAAGTTACGACGTATGTTGGAAATGAAATTAGTGTAAAAGGTGGTGGTGGACCAACGTGTTTAACGAGACCATTGGTGAGAATCGGTTAATTTTATCCTTTAAAAAGCAACTCTTTTATGTAAATTTGTAGTAATGAAGCAAACTTTAGGAAAAAAAGAACGGTTAAAAAGTAAAAAGTTGATTGGAAGACTTTACACAGAGGGTAGTTCTGTAAAAGCTTTTCCATTAAGAATGGTGTATTTACAAACAGAACATACATCTGATTTTCCTGCACAAGTTGGGGTTTCTGTGGCTAAAAGAACTTTTAAGAAAGCTCCTGATAGAAACCGTTTAAAAAGGTTGATGCGTGAAACGTATCGTTTGCAAAAAGAAATTGTGTACGATAATCTCGAGAAACCATATGTTTTTATGATTTCGTATCTTGGAAAAGAAGAAAAACCTTATGAAGAACTTTTTTCCAAAATGGATAAATTATTGAATATATTTATTGAAGAAGTAAAAAATAAATCAAATGAAACACTTTAAATTTAAAAAGAAAACGATTTTATTTTTAGTAGTTGGCACGATTTTTTTAACAACTTCATTTAAATCTAAATTCTTTGAAATTGCAAAACAGATAGAAATCTACAATACACTTTTTAAGGAATTAAACATGTATTATGTAGATGAAATAAATCCTGCAGAATTCACAAACAAAGCCATAAAAAACACCTTAAAAGATTTAGACCCTTACACAAGCTTTTACAATGAACAAGATGTAGAAGATGCTAAAATTAGAAGAGAAGGTGAATATTCTGGAATTGGGACTGCTGTGTATTATACAAAAAAAGGCATACAAATAAAAGAGGTTTACAAAGGGTTTTCTGCGGATAAAGCAGGTTTAAAAGCAGGAGATATTATTATTTCTATTGATGGTCAGTTACTTAAAAATATGGAAAGAGATCAACTCTCTATGTTCTTAAAAGGAACTTCTAATAGTAAGGTGTCTGTAGAGATTGAAAGACAAGGAAAACTCATTAATAAAGAACTAGTAAGAGAAAAGGTAGTTATAAATCCTGTTCCTTTTTATGAAATGATTGATGATGAAACAGGGTATATTACTTTAACTCGTTTTAACAATAAAGCATCTTCAGAAGTGAAAAAAGCGTATCGATCTTTGAAGAAAAAAGGGATGAGAAAATTAGTCTTTGACTTAAGATATAATCCTGGAGGATCGCTTTCAGAAGCAATTAATATCACAAACTTTTTTATTCCAAAAGGAAAAGTGATTGTTACCACAAAAGCTAAAATTAAAAAATGGAGCAATACTTACAAAGGTACAAATGAACCCTTGGATTTAGAGATTCCAATTGTAGTTTTGATTAATGGACGCTCTGCATCTGCATCAGAAATAGTAAGTGGTTCTTTACAAGATTATGATAGAGCAGTAATTATGGGACAGCGTTCCTTTGGCAAAGGATTAGTTCAACGTTACAGAACTTTAACCTACGGCACTCAATTAAAATTAACAATCTCTAAATATTACACGCCGAGTGGACGATGTATTCAAGAATTAGATTACACAAATAGAGATGCTAAAACAGGTGAAGTTCCTAAGTTTTCCGATAATCAAATAAATGAATTTAAAACCGAAAAAGGAAGAACCGTTTTTGATGGAGGAGGAGTAATGCCTGATATTGAAATTAAAACATCTAAAAGAACAAATGTTACTAAAAACTTATTAAAATCTAAGGCGATTTTTAATTTTGCTTCTGATTATTTTTATAAAAACCCAATAATTGCTGATGCTGAAAATTATAAGTTTTCAAATACAGATTTTAAGAATTTTACGAAGTTTTTAGAAACAGATACAACTTTTGTAACTGAGCAAGAAAGGTTGTTTAAAGAAGCTTATTTGTCTTCAAATAATAGCAGTATTTCTAAAGAATATAAAAAAATAAAAGAAAAATTATTTAAAAATAAAATTAGTGAAATATCTAAAAATCAAGATATTATAAGTGTTTTACTCGAGGAAGAAGTTCTAGAAAAATATTATTATAAACAAGGTGTTTATACACATCATTTAAGAAATGATGAAGCTATTTTTGAAGCGGTTAAATTGCTTAAAAATGAAGATTCCTATAAACAGATTTTATCAAGGAAATAATTTTATATTTGTATCTTAAAAATTAAAATGTCAAAAACTAAAAATATAGATAGAACGAGAGCCCAAGAATCTACAAATGCTATAGAAAAACTATACATCTCTATGCGTCATTTATTCAGTAGAGGTTTTTACAAACCAATGGGAATTTCAGGTGAAGCATTGCGTAAATCACTGTTGCTTTTACGACCAGAAATTTATGGTTCTATTGCAGAGGAAAGAACAGAGCTAGATGGTTTAATCTATGTTATAGAAAGACTTCCGGAAGGAATTGAAGAATGTCAGTTTATTAATTTAACTGCAGATGAAGGGTATAAGAACTCTCATTTTGAAGCTATTATTCCTCCAAAAAGAAGAAGGAATTGTTATAGAATTGATAAAGATCAAATGAATATCGAGATTACAAGAGGAAGATCTGAAATTTATGATATTCTTACCCATTTAACTTTTTTATTCGTAGAATCTCATAAGATTCAAGAAAGGGTTTCTTTAAATGAAGGAGAAGATTTTATTAGAGAATGGAAATATTTAGAAGATGTTGTTTTACATCAAAAAACAATTTCAGAAAAAGAGAAAGAAGTTTTAATTGTTCATCTAGGAAATATTTTAGGAAGAACTTACGAAGAAGTCTCTGGACTTTGTCAAATATTTTCATCAGAAGAAAACCCGCTTAAGTTTTTTAATTTAATTTATTGGTTAGGAAAATTAGCAATTAATGAAGTTTTTAAAAACAAAAAGAGAACAATTACTTTTAGCTCTGTTTTAATTGAAGAAATCGGTCATCATATTTATGGGGAAATTTGGGCGAATGATATTAAGAAAGTCTTAAAAGAAAACATACTTTTAGAAAGACCTATACATATTATTAGTGCAAATATGCACAGTGTTTTAAACTCAATATATGCACAAGGAGCTTTGCAAGAAGAAGCTAAAAATTATAAAGGGTTTGAGTTGTATCAATTACTAAGTAATTCTGATAGTAAACCTTTGCAGAAGAAAGTGAAAGATTATGCATCAGAAAATGGACTTATCTATGTAAAAGATACATCGGGAACTAATATTAATGTGCAAATAATTGATACTGATAAAATAAACTTTAATGTTTCACCGTTTAAAAAAGAAAATTCTATAGAAGAAAATGCTGTAATTATTGTAATGGACTATGCTTTTGGAGAGCAAGCTTTCGAAACCATGGATGAGTTGTTAAAGCCTTATGGTAATAAAAAAGATAAAATCCATTTAGATGTAAAGTCGGTTTCAATTATGGGAAAAGCAGGTATTTTAGAAGGAGGAAAAGGAGATATTATGATACCTTCTGCTCATATTTTTGAAGGGACAGCAGGTAATTATCCTTTTGAGAATGAATTATCTAAAGAAGATTTAGAAGGTTTTGGAGTGCAAGTTTTTGATGGTTCTATGATTTCGGTTTTAGGAACATCATTACAAAATAAAGACTTGTTAAAGTTTTTTCACGACTCTACTTGGAATGTAATTGGTTTAGAAATGGAAGGCGCGCATTATCAAAAAGCCATTCAATCTGCATCAAAAATTAGAGGAAATATTTCTGAAAATGTAAAAGTAAGATATGCGTATTATGCTTCGGATAACCCTCTAGAAACAGGAGCAACATTAGCCTCTGGAGGATTAGGGATGACGGGTGTAACACCAACGTATGCGATTACCCAAAGAATATTAGAACAAATTTTGTAAAAGTTACAAACTGAACTGATTTCATAACCAAATTAAAGCAATGTCGACAAGTCAAAAAAACAACGAAGAAGAAGTAGATCTAGGTTCTCTATTTGTAATAATTGGTAAAGGGTTTTCTAACCTTTTTAATTTTATTGGAAATATTTTTAAAGGGATATTTCACTTTATAATAGCTATTTTAATTTTCTTAAAACAGCATGTAGTAAAAATTGTTATAGCTGCTATAATCGGTTTAATTGCTGGTATTTTTTTAGAAGTGAAAACATCAAAAAGATATGGTTCAGAACTATTATTAGAGCCTAATTTTAATAGTGCTAGACAATTATATAATAATGTAAATTTTTATAACGACTTAGTAAAACAAAAGGATACATTAGGACTTCAGAAAGTTTTTAAAATTGATAAAGAATCAGCAGCCTCTCTTGTGAAATTTGAGATTGAGCCTTTAAGGTTAGATGTTGATAAAATTAATTCATATAATGATTTTATTTTATCTATAGATACAGTGACAATTAGGAATTATAAGTATGAAGATTTTCAAATGGCATTTACAGATTATGACTTTAAAGTTCATAAAGTAACTGTTATTGCAGAAAAAAATAATGTTTTTGAGAAGTTAGATGATGTGATTATATCATCCGTTGTTAATAATAAATATTTTAATCGATTAAAAGTTATAACAAACGAAAGCTTAAATAGAACAGACTCTTTATTCCGCCAAAACCTAACTCAAATAGATTCTTTAAGAAAGGTTTACATGGAGGCTATGATGGAGGAAGCTAAAAAGCAATCAACCGGAACAAATATTGATTTAGGAGGAGAGAAAAGAAGGGCTAAAGAGTTAGAGTTGTTTGATACGAATAGAAGAATAAATGAGGAGTTAAGGTTGTTGGCAACTGAAAAATCTGAAAAATATGAAGTGATAAATGTTATTTCTAATTTTCAGTCAATAGGGTATGAAATAAAAGGGATAACTAAAAATTACGGATTCTTATTAGGGATGGCAAGTGCTGGATTAATGGTCCTGTTTTTGCTCTTCATTGAATTAAATAAGTTTTTAGAAAACTATAAAAAGTAAATAATGCAAACAGTTCTTATAACTGGAGGAGCAGGTTTTATAGGGTCTAATTTCATTCCTTATTTCTTAGGGAATAACAAAGAATTTGAAGTAGTTAATCTCGATTTGTTAACGTACGCAGGAAACCTCTCTAATTTAACAGAGATGGAGAACGATGCTAGATACACCTTTGTTAAAGGTGATATTTGTGATAGAAATTTCCTTGAAGACCTTTTTAAAAAGTATAATTTCACAGGAGTTATTCATTTTGCAGCAGAATCACATGTAGATAACTCTATTAAAAATCCTGATACTTTTATTAAAACCAATATTTTTGGAACCTTTAATTTATTAGATGCTGCAAAAAATTATTGGATGGATGCTGCAAGTAACTATCATAAAGAATTTAAAAATGCTAGATTTCATCATATTTCTACTGATGAAGTCTATGGTGCTTTAGGAGAAACAGGATTGTTTACGGAAGTAACACCTTATGCACCTAACAGTCCATATAGTGCGTCAAAAGCATCTTCAGATTTTATGGTAAGAAGTTATTTTCATACCTATGGATTAAATGTTGTGACAACAAATTGCTCTAATAATTATGGGCCAAAACAACATGATGAGAAGCTGATTCCTACAATTATTCGAAAAGCAATTTCTGGAGAAAATATTCCCATTTATGGTGATGGAAAAAATATTAGAGATTGGTTGTATGTTTTAGACCATTGTAAAGGAATAGAGCTTGCTTATCAAAATGGTAAAGCAGGAGAAACTTACAATGTTGGGGGAAAAAATGAGCATAATAATTTGTATATTGCTACTACAATTTGTGCTATTTTAGATGAAATACTTCCGAAAAAAGCATCATATAAAAAACAAATAACATTTGTAGAAGATAGATTAGGTCACGATTTTAGATATGCAATTGATGCCTCTAAAATAGAAAATGAGTTAAACTGGAAAGCGGATGAAAGCTTTGATGAAGGCATCAAAAAAACCATTAAATGGTATTTGAAAAAATATAAACAATGAAAGGAATAGTTTTAGCAGGTGGTTCAGGTACAAGATTACATCCTCTAACTTTATCGGTAAGCAAGCAATTGATGCCTGTGTATGATAAACCTATGATTTACTACCCTTTATCAACATTAATTTCAGCAGGAATTAGGGATATTTTAATTATTTCGACTCCACAAGACTTGCCATTGTTTCAAAAGTTATTAGGAAATGGAAATCAACTTAGATGTAATTTTCAATATGAAGTTCAAGAAAACCCAAATGGATTAGCAGAAGCTTTTTTAATTGCAGAAGCTTTTATTGCTGACCAGAGTGTTGCTCTTATTTTAGGAGACAACATTTTTTATGGCTCTGGATTATCAAAATTATTAAGAGAAAACACAAATCCTGAAGGAGGAATCGTGTATGCTTATCATGTAAATGATCCAGAAAGATATGGAGTTGTTGAATTTGATGAGCATCAGAATGCAATATCAATAGAAGAAAAACCGAAAGAGCCAAAATCTAATTTTGCAGTTCCTGGTATTTATTTTTATGATAACTCTGTTGTAGAAAAAGCAAAAAAATTAGCTCCAAGTAAAAGAGGAGAATTAGAAATTACAGACATAAATAAAGCGTATTTAAAGGAAGGTAATTTATCTGTCAGGATCTTGGATAGAGGCACAGCTTGGTTAGATACAGGTACTTTTAAATCATTAATTCAGGCAAGTAATTTTGTAGCCGTTATTGAAGAAAGACAAGGTTTAAAAGTAGGCTCAATAGAAGAAGCGGCTTTTACAAGTGGTTTTATAAATAAAAAAGAATTACAAGAATTAGCGAAACCACTTTTAAAAAGTGGTTATGGTAAAAATTTGATGGAAATTTAATGAAAGTAGAAAAAACACAATTAGAAGGTTGTTTTGTTATAGAACCAAAAATATTTGATGATAATAGAGGAAGTTTCTTTGAAAGTTTTAATAAAACAGTATTCGAAAAATTAATAGGTCTTAAAATAGATTTTGTACAAGACAATCAATCTATTTCTCAAAGAGGAATTTTAAGAGGTTTGCATATACAAAGAGGTGCATTTGCTCAAACGAAATTAGTTAGAGTTATTCAAGGAAAAGTATTAGATGTAGTTGTAGATGTAAGGAAGAATTCAAAAACATTTGGGCACTCTTTTTCTTGTGTTTTATCCGGAGAAAATAATAAGCAATTATTTATTCCAAAAGGATTTTTACATGGTTTTTCTGTTCTTGAAGATAACACCATATTCGCCTATAAATGTGATAATTATTATAGCAAAGAATCAGAAGATGGTGTTTTATTCAATGACCCAGAACTTAATATTGATTGGATGTTAGAAGAAGAGGAGATTGTTTTGTCAGAGAAAGATAAAGAGTTAAAAACGTTCAATAAATTTAAATAACGTATAAATAAAACAATGTTTTAAGATTATACCGTTTCACATTTAGAGAACTAAAAAATTCATAGTTGTAAGTTATGAAAAAAGTAGTAGCATTATTGCCGATGAAAGGCACTTCAGAAAGAGTTCCCAACAAAAATTTAAAATTTTTTAATGGAAAACCATTGTATCATTATGTAATGAATACTCTTTTAAAATCAAAATTTATTGATTTAGTTATTGTGAATACAGATAGTGAGTTTTTAAAATCAGATATATTATTAAATTTTAAAGATAGAGTTAAAGTTGTTGATAGAAATAATGAAGTTTGTGGTAATTATGTTTCTATGAATAAAGTTTTAGAGCAAGATATTTCTTCGATAGATTCAGAAATTTATATTCAAACCCATAGTACAAATCCTTTACTAAAAGTAGAAACGATAGATAGAGCGATTGAAAAAATGATTTCATCTTTAAAGATACAAGACAATGATTCTGTTTTTGCGGTTTCTAGAACACAAAAAAGGTTTTATAATAAGGATGCTACTCCGATGAATCATGATCCTAAAATGTTAGTAACGCAGCATTTAGAACCAATATTTGAAGAAAATTCGTGTTTCTATGTTTTTACAAAAAAAAGTTTTTTAAATACTGAAAGTAGAATAGGAGAAAAACCTTTTATGTATGAAATTGATAAAATTGAATCTACTGATATTGATGAACCAGAAGATTTTATTATTGCAGAAGCACTGCATAAATTATTAAGATAATTTTCATATAAAGAATTAGAAATTATAAAGGAAAGATAAAAAAGTATAAAGCACATGAAACATTTTTCACACGTTAAGAGTCTTTTAAAAGAGAAATTACAAAATAAAGAGTTATCAATTGGATCATGGTTAACAATTCCTCATCAAGCGGTAATTGAAATTATGAGTACAGCTGGATTTGAGTGGCTAACAATAGACATGGAACATTCACCGATTAGTATAGAAACTATTATGAATTTAATAGGCCATATTCAAGGTAATGGAATGCAAGCGTTAGTTCGTGTAAGTAAAAATGAAGAAGTTGCCATTAAAAGAGTTTTAGATGCTGGAGCAGATGGTGTAATTGTGCCAATGATTAAAAATAAAGAAGAGGCTATTGAAGCTGTTAGTTTTGTTAAATATCCTCCTTTAGGAAAACGGGGTGTTGGTTTAAATAGAGCTCAAAAATACGGAACAGCGTTTGATACATATCAAGATTGGGTTAAAAACAATGCAGTTGTAATTGCTCAAATAGAACATATTGACGCTGTTAATAATTTAGAAGAGATATTTTCTGTTCCTGGAATAGATGGTATTATTGTTGGACCATATGACTTGTCTGCATCAATGGGCTTTCCTGGTGAATATGATAGAGAAGATGTTAAGGCAGCTCTTGAAAGAATAGATGTTGTTGCTAAAAAATTAAATAAACCCCTCGGTTTTCATATTGTAGAATCTGATCATTCAAAAATTTTGGAAAAGATTGCTAAAGGGTACTCATTTTTGGCATTTAGTTTAGACTTTTTCTTTTTAGGGGATAAAGCAAGGCAAGAAATGAATTTGTTAAAGCAAAAATTATAGTATGAAAAAAGTTTTGGTTTTTGGAGGTTTTGGTTTTTTAGGATATTATCTTTTAAAAGAACTTTTATCTA
>LAQA01000027.1:0-170 GCA_000981625.1 Flavobacteriaceae bacterium ASP10-09a | reverse complement strand
TAAAAAATATGATTTAGATTTTACAATTTTAAGGTATGGTTCTGTGTATTCAGAAAGAGAGTATGATAATAATTACATCTATAATCTTGTAAGAAAAGCAGTTTTAGAAAATATAATTGATCACAAAGGAGATGGTGATGAAATAAGGGAATATATTCATGCAGGAGACG
>LAQA01000026.1:62290-90771 GCA_000981625.1 Flavobacteriaceae bacterium ASP10-09a | reverse complement strand
ATTTTATTTTTACTCATAAAGTAACTTGGGTAGGAATCTCTTAATGTTTTACAAGACATTTTTTTATGCGCCAAATGTGATAAAAATAAAGCAACGCCTACTAAAGAATCACGCCCATAATGAGAAGCAGGATAAATGATTCCTCCATTTCCTTCACCACCAATTACCGTATTGGTTTCCTTCATTTTTATAACAACATTTACTTCACCTACAGCACTTGCTGTATAGGTTCCTCCATGTTTTTCAGTTACATCTCTTAAGGCTCTAGAAGAAGATAAGTTTGAAACAGTATTTCCTCCTCCTAAACGTCCTAAAACATAATCTGCACAAGCAACTAAGGTATATTCTTCACCAAACATAGAACCATCTTCAGAAACTAAAGCTAATCTATCTACATCAGGGTCTACTACAATTCCTACATCTGCTTTTTCTTTAACTACTAATTCAGAAATAGCTGTTAAGTGCTCTTTTAAAGGTTCTGGATTGTGTGGAAATTGACCATTTGGTGTACAATATAATTCAACACATTCAACACCTAATTTTTTAAGTAAAGCAGGAATAAAAATTCCTCCTGTAGAATTTACACCATCTACAACTACTTTAAAATTAGCGTTTCTAATAGCATCAACATCAACCAAATCTAGGTTTAAAACTTCATGAATATGCTTTTCTAAATACGAATTATCTTTTGTATAAGTCCCTAAATCATCAACGTCTGCAAACTCAAAATCTTCGCTTTCTGCTAAAGTAAGAATCTCTTCACCTTCAGCACCATCTAAAAACTCACCTTTTTCATTTAATAATTTTAAAGCATTCCATTCCTTAGGATTATGAGAAGCTGTTAAAATAATACCTCCATCTGCTTTTTCTAAAGGCACAGCAACCTCTACAGTGGGTGTTGTAGATAAGCCTAAATCGATTACATTAATACCTAAACCAACTAATGTATTAGCGACCAAACTAGAAATCATTTTACCAGAAATACGAGCATCTCTACCAACTACAACTGTAATTTTTTCTTTGTTTGGATTTCTTTTTTTTATGAATGCTCCATAAGCTGAAGCAAATTTTACAGCATCTATAGGTGTTAAATTTTCAGCAGTTTTACCACCAATTGTACCTCTAATTCCTGATATCGATTTTATTAATGTCATTATCTTTATTTTAGCAGAACAAATATAATTTTTTTCAATTGATTTTAATTGATTAATACGCTATTAGTGTAATTATTATTCAACCTATTTTTTATTTTTAAAGCAACGAATTTTTTATCGTGTTTTAAAATAAAAACAAAACCGATGATACCTTAATTTACAAAAATGAAGTGGAAACGTAATTAATTACATCTCTTATATTATCATGAAAATAGACAAAAAAGAATATTATAAATGTGTTCTATCCATAAATTTATGGCTATTTAAAATTAGCTTTCTAAAGCAAGTTTAAAATAAGAAAACAGAAATAATGATGAAGAATATTTATTAAATACTTAAGTGGTTATGAGTAGAAAAGTAATTATTTGGGCTTAACGCTAGAAATAATCAATCATTTTGACTAAAAAAAAGTATCCCTAATCTTTAATTAAAAGACCTAAAAAGGTTTCACTAATTTACTACAAAGAGCAACGTCAGTAAAACCTTTAATTAAACCTTTATTTTACAGGAGTTCCATATAAATCGTAATCTCCAGCTTCATGGATTTTGATGTCTATAAATTCTCCAATTTTAACATAATGCTCTTTCGCATCAACTAAAACATCATTGTCTACATCTGGTGAGTCAGATTCTGTTCTTCCGTAGAAATATTCTCCATCTTTTCGATCGAACAAACATCGAAACGTTTTTCCTATTTTTTGTTGATTCAGTTCCCAAGAAATTTGAGATTGAACTTCCATAATTTCATTTAGTCTTTTAAACTTCACTTCAGCAGGAACATCATCTTCTAAAACATACGCTCCAGTGTTTTCTTCGTGAGAATATTCAAAAGCACCTAAACGTTCGAAACGCATTTCTTCTACCCAATCTTTTAATTCTTGAAACATTGCTTCTGTTTCTCCTGGATATCCAACAATTAACGTAGTTCTAATTGCCATTTTAGGTACAGCTTCTCTAAACTTATGGATTAATGCAGTCGTTTTCTCATGCGTTGTTCCACGTTTCATAGACTTTAACAACTCGGTATTAATGTGTTGTAAAGGAATATCTAGATAATTACATACTTTAGGTTCGCGTTTCAT
The DNA here is from genome assembly GCA_000981625.1 of Flavobacteriaceae bacterium ASP10-09a. Classification (GTDB taxonomy): domain Bacteria; phylum Bacteroidota; class Bacteroidia; order Flavobacteriales; family Flavobacteriaceae; genus Polaribacter. The sequence continues at coordinate 88,535 of LAQA01000026.1, read as the reverse complement.
TACGTCTAAAACATCCATCGGGAATCCTGTTGGAAATGCGTAATGCATACGAATCCATTCAATTCCGTCTACTTTTGCTAAAGCTTCTAATAAATCGGCTAAAGCTCTTTTCTTGTAAATATCTAAACCGTAATATGTTAAATCTTGTGCGATTAACATGACTTCTTTAATTCCTTTTTCTGCTAATTTTGTTGCTTCTGTAACAATATGTTCAATCGGAGTAGAAACGTGTTTCCCTCTCATTAAAGGAATTGCACAAAAAGAACAAGGTCGATCACATCCTTCTGCAATTTTTAAATATGCGTAATGTTTTGGGGTGGTTGTTAAACGTTCTCCAATTAATTCGTGCTTATAATCTGCTCCTAAAACCTTTAATAAATTGGGTAAATCGTGTGTTCCAAAATATTGATCTACGTTCGGAATTTCTTTTTCTAAATCTGGCTTATAACGTTCACTTAAACAACCTGAAACAAAAACCTTATCAATTTCACCAGCTTCTTTTCTTTTGGCATAATGTAAAATCGTATCAATACTTTCTTCTTTTGCCTTACCAATAAACCCACAAGTATTAATTACAACAATGTTACCATCGTCTTCTGGATCTTCATGAACAACGTTTTTACCATTGGCTTTTAACTGCCCCATTAATACTTCAGAATCGTAAATATTCTTTGAGCAACCTAAAGTAACAACGTTAATCTTATTTTGTTTGGTGGTTTTCGTGCGCATGTTTATAGCTTTTTGCCTTTAGCCATTTGCTATCAGCAGTATATTCTTATGATTATATGTTCTAATTTATTTAAAAAACCAAAACGAGTGCAAAAATAGTGCTTTTTAAATGATTGGTATTCTTTCTATTGATAGTTTTTAACGCATAGATTTAGTTTGCTACTAAACATTTTAAAAAATAAACTTCGCTAACTACGATTATAGAACATTAAAACGTTGGACAATCATGTTAACGATAGCGAAACTTCTTTTAAGACATAAAAAAACTCCCGTTAAAAGGAGTTTTATTTTTTTTTATGAGAAGTGTCTATTTAAAAAAAGAATCGACAAACTCGTCTTTATTAAAAACTTGTAAATCATCTATTCCTTCTCCTACTCCAATATATTTTACAGGAATTTGAAACTGATCTGAAATACCAATAACAACACCGCCTTTCGCTGTACCATCTAACTTGGTAACTGCTAAAGAAGTAACCTCTGTCGCTAATGTAAACTGTTTTGCTTGCTCAAATGCATTTTGACCTGTAGAACCATCTAAAACTAATAAAACGTCGTGTGGCGCATCTTCTACTACTTTCTGCATTACACGTTTAATTTTAGTCAATTCGTTCATTAAATTCACTTTATTATGTAAACGCCCTGCAGTATCTATAATCACAACATCTGCATTTTGAGTAACCGCAGATTTTAAAGTATCAAATGCAACAGAAGCTGGATCTGACCCCATTTCTTGACGAACAATTGGAACATCTGTTCTATCTGCCCAAACTTGTAATTGATCTATTGCAGCTGCTCTGAAAGTATCTGCTGCTCCTAAAACTACCTTTAAACCTTGTTTCTTAAACTGACTTGCTAACTTACCAATCGTAGTAGTTTTACCAGCGCCATTTACACCAACAACCATAATTACATAAGGTTTTTTGTTTGCTGGAATTGTAAATTCAGTTTCGTTACCAATATTTGTTTTAGATAATAAACCGGCAATTTCTTCACGAAGAATTTTGTTTAGTTCATCTGTACCCACATATTTATCTTTGGCAACTCTTGCTTCTATTCTATCTATAATTTTAAGTGTGGTGTCTACGCCAACATCAGAAGCAACAAGAATCTCTTCTAAGTTATCTAAAACATCTTCATCTACTTTAGATTTACCTGCTACTGCTTTTGTTAACTTACCAAAGAAGCTTTCTTTAGACTTTTCTAATCCTTTGTCTAAAGTTTCTTTTTTTTCTTTCGAAAATATATTTTTAAAAAAACTCATTTTTTTCTTTTATAAGATATAACAGTACATTAAAAAACGTGCCATTTGTTGGGTTTGGTCAAATTGTCATTAAATTTGTCTGCGCTAGCAATCGATACGATTCGGTTCGAATAGCCGTTAATATTCTTAACCTTTTAAAGTGTAAGTTCGAGTAAGTTTGTAAAGAATAAACAAACTTGTATCAAATACAAAGTTTAAAAGATTTAATGAAAAGTGCAACCTTTAATGAACACTCAAAAATACGGAATTATAAGGCACAAAAAAAACTACTTCCTAAATTAGAAAATAGCTTTAATTATTTTGTGACGTAAATATTACTTTTTAGCTAAAAAGGTATCTACTTTTTCTGGTTGCATGATTGATTCTACAAAAGTGTAAGCTCCTGATTTTGGAGATTTTACCATTTTTATAGCTTTACATAATCTTTTTGAAGATGTTTGTAACGATGCTACTGTTTTCTTTGCCATTGTATATGTTTTTTAAATCTATATGCTCTGTTCTGAGTTCTAGATGTTTTTAATTATTTAATTTCTTTGTGAACAGTCATTTTCTTTAAAATAGAATTGAATTTCTTGATTTCCATTCTATCTGGAGTATTCTTCTTGTTCTTAGTTGTAATGTATCTAGAAGTACCTCTTTCTCCTGAAGCTTTATGCTCTGTACATTCTAAAATTACCTGAACTCTATTACCTTTTTTTGCCATCTGTATAAAATTTTAAATGCTTAAGCTTATTTAGTTAAAAATCCGTTAGCTCTCGCTTCTTTTATAACTACAGAAATACCTTTTCTGTTAATATTTTTTAAAGCTGATGCAGACACTTTTAAAGTAATCCATTTATCTTCTTCTGGTATGAAAAAACGCTTGGTCATTAAATTAGCGTCAAACTTTCTTTTGGTTCTATTCATAGCGTGAGAAACATTGTTCCCAACCATTGCTTTTTTTCCTGTTAATTCACAAACTCTAGACATCTTTTCGACAGTATTTATAGTGTTATCTCTAAACGAGGTGCAAATCTACATATAATTCTAATTATGAACAAAACTATTTCATAAATTTTTAAAGAATTTCTTTTTGTAAAATTTCAAGTGATTTACTAACCGTTCTATTGATTACTTTTTCTCTAGGTTGCCCAAAATTAAATTCTTGCACAATCTCTTTATCATCTGATATAAAAGCGATAAAAACAACGCCGACACTTTTATCGTTATGATCTGTTGTTGGACCCGCATTTCCTGTCACTGCAATTGCACAGTCTGTTTGTAGTTTTTCTTTGGCTCCTCTTGCCATCTCTAAAGCAACTTCTTTACTAGCTACTGTATATTTTTTTATAGTTTCTGCAGAAACACCTAAAAGGTTAATTTTTGTTTCTGCAGAATATGTTACAAAACTTCCTTTATAATAGGCAGAAGATCCTGCTATGGAAACTAAAGTTGCAGCAATTTTACCTCCAGTTAAGCTTTCTGCTGTCGAAATTGTTCTGTTACTTTTCTTCAACAACACTCCCACTCTTTTTTCTAGAGAACTATCATCATCTAAACCCGTTATAATTTCTGGAATTAGTTGATAAAGTTCATCTACTTTTTCATGCAACGCTGTTTCAATAATTTCTTTGTTTTCCCCTTTGGCAGATAGTCTTAAACGAACTCTACCAAAAGAAGGCAAATACGCTAACTTGATATAGGTTGGTAAATTATTTTCAAAATCTTCAATTCTTTCGGCAATCATACTCTCTCCTTGACCATAAGTCATAATCGTTTTATGAAGGATAAAAGGTAATTTAAACTGCTTCTGAATTCTTGGTAAAACTTCATTAGTAATGAGTCCTTTCATTTCATAAGGAACTCCAGGAAGCGAAACAAAAACAGTTTCATTTTCATAAAACCACATGCCAGGTGCTGTCCCAAAATTATTCATTAATAAAATCGCTTTTGAAGGCAATTGAGCTTGCGCTCTTTGTACTTCTCTAAAAGGATAATTTATTCTTTTAAATAACCCTTTAATGTGTTCTACTACCTCTGGGTGCTCTACTACTTTATCATCATTAAAAAACTCAGCGATTGTTTTTTTAGTGATATCATCTTTTGTCGGTCCTAAACCACCAGTAATAATTACAATATCTACTCTTTCTTGCGCTTCCTTAAATGCGTTTAAAATGTGTTGCTTATCATCTTGAATGGAAGAAATCTGATAAACTGATACTCCTATTTTATTTAATTGCTGACCAATCCATTGCGAATTTGTATCTACAATCTGACCGATGAGAATTTCATCTCCAATGGTTATAATTTCTGCGTTCATATTTTTTTATTGAAAGTGGTAAAGCAACAAATTTGACTTTGAATCTTTATCAATTTTAAAGTTAATTTTTTGTATTCCCTATTATATCAATTTCTTCTTCTTTAATAACTTTTTTTCTATTCCAAACAAAATGTAACAAATAAAATAGCGTAAAAACGAATAGCAACCCAATTGCAAATGATTTAAAACTAAAAAATAATATATTAGAATTATTTATATTTTGTTCCAAAAAAAAAATGTGTGGAGAGCAAAAATAGCATTCCCAAAAATATATGTGACTATGCCAAGAATTCCAAATAACCATTTATTTTTTTTATTATTTTCTGCAAGTCTATAAAAATAAAAACCAATGTAGAAGAGAAAAATATAACCTAGCATCTTCATAAAAATAATTCTAATTTTATTCTGGAATTCTTCCTATTTCATCAATACTATTATTTTTACTTGGGGCATTCTTTTTCCAAGTTTTCTCTAGATATTTATATAATATATAACAGCTCAAGAGACCTAAAGGTAGCGCCATTAAATTAAGAGCTATATCGTTCATAGTTTCAAAATACCCCGAGGCAAAAATTTCTAAAACGATTCCTAATATTAATCCTAAAACAACAATTCCTGCATAATAAACTACGATTCCTAAAAGGGTAAATCCCCATTTACTTTTATCATGTGCTTCTGCTAATTTGTAAAAATATTTTCCAATCCAATACAGTAACAATAACCCTAACATCCTTTTTATTTTTAATTATTTACTTCACTCTAATATTAAATGATTCATTGCCTTCAATCACTCCTTTTAAAACATCATTCTCCACTACTTTTCCAACTCCTGCAGGAGTTCCTGTAAAAATGATATCACCTTTTTTTAAGGTAAAATATTGAGAAACATACGAAATGAGTTCGTCTATTTTCCACAACATTTCATTCGTATTTCCGTCTTGAACAATTTCATCATTCTTATATAATTGAAATTTTAAATTAGCTAAATCAAATTCTTCTTTCGGATAAAACTCTCCCACAACGGCACTTCCATCAAAGGCTTTTGCTTTTTCCCAAGGCAACCCTTTTTCTTTGCATTGTGTTTGTATATCTCTTGCTGTAAAATCGATTCCTAATCCAATTTCATCATAATATTTATAAGCAAACTTTGCATCTATATGTTTACCAACTTTATTTATTTTGATTAAAACCTCTACTTCATAATGTACATCATCAGAAAAAGGAGGTATAAAAAATGGATTCTTTCTTGGTAAAATAGCAGAATCTGGCTTTAGAAAAACGACAGGATTGTCTGGTCTTTCATTCGCTAACTCTTGAATATGTTTTGCGTAGTTGCGCCCAATACAAATTATTTTCATAAATGCAATTACGATTTGTGAATGATACTACTCCCCTGCTTCAGGAAAAACAATGGCTCTATTTCCTGAAACTATAATTTGATGATTTAAATGACATTTCACTGCCCTCGCTAAAACCAATTTTTCTATATCCGCGCCGATTCTTTTTAAAGTTGTTGGAGTGCTTTCGTGTGTTACGGGCTTTACATCTTGCTCTATAATCGGACCTTCATCTAAATCTTCAGTCGCATAATGTGCTGTTGCTCCAATTAGCTTTACGCCTCTTTCATAAGCTTTCTTATATGGATTTGCACCTTGAAAAGCAGGTAAAAAGGAATGGTGAATATTAATAATTCTCTCTGGATAATGATTGATAAAATCTGATGATAGAATTTGCATATATCGCGCCATAATGACCAAATCTATTTCACTAGAATCTAGCAATTGGATAATTTTAGCTTCTTGTTCTAACTTCGTTTCCTTTGTAACGGGTAAATAATAAAAAGGAATTGCAAACATTTCTGCAATGTTTCTTAATTTATCATGGTTACTAATCACCATTTTTATAGTACAATCTAAACGTCCTTCTTTAGATCGCTCTAATAAATCGTATAAATTATGACTTGTATGTGAAACCATAATAGCAACGTTCTGTTTTTTATCGCCATAATTTACAGACCAATTAAAGCTTAAAGGTTCAGCTATTTCAATGAAACTATCTTCTAATTCATCTTTAGATATATTAGTTCCATCTGCATTTAACCGAACTCTCATAAAATAAGTGTCTTCGATAGCATTTACATATTGCTGACAACTTAAAATATTGAATCCTTTTTCATAAAAGAAATTAGTGATTTTTGCCACTAACCCTTTTTGATCCGAACATTTTATTAAAAAAGTAACGACTTGTGATTTCATTATATATTATTTAGGTTTAGACTAAGCTCAACCAGAAAGTTAAATATTGATAAACTGAAACTAAAAACTGCCAACGAAAACCTATGGTATCCATTTTTTAGGAAAATTAGGCTTTCTTTTTTCAAGAAAAGCATCTCTTCCTTCTTTTGCTTCATCCGTCATATAAGCTAGACGTGTTGCTTCACCAGCAAAAACTTGCTGACCAACCATACCATCATCTGTTAAATTCATTGCGAATTTTAGCATTCTTATAGAAGTTGGACTTTTCTCTAAAATTTCTTGCGCCCATTCATAAGCAGTACTTTCTAACTCATCATGCGGAATTACAGCATTTACCATTCCCATATCATAGGCTTCTTGTGCTGAATAATTTCTTCCTAAAAAGAAAATTTCTCGTGCTCTTTTCTGTCCTACCATTTTAGCTAAATAAGCAGAGCCATAACCACCGTCAAAAGAAGTTACATCTGCATCCGTTTGCTTAAAAATGGCATGTTCTTTACTTGCCAAAGTTAAATCGCAAACTACATGTAAACTATGTCCACCACCAACTGCCCAACCAGGAACTACTGCAATTACAGCTTTTGGCATAAAACGGATTAAACGTTGAACTTCTAAAATATTTAAACGGTGATATCCATCTTCACCTACATATCCTTGATGACCACGTGCTTTTTGATCACCACCAGAACAAAAAGAATATACACCATCTTTTGTACTTGGTCCTTCGGCAGAAAGAAGTACAACACCTATATTTACATCTTCACCTGCATCATAAAAAGCCTCATACAATTCTTTGGTTGTTTTCGGTCGAAATGCATTTCTAACATTTGGTCTGTTAAACGCTATTCTTGCAACTCCATTACACTTTTTATAGGTAATATCTTCATACTCTTTGACTGTTTTCCATTCAGGTTGTATCATATTTTTGTATTTTCGACGTTCTTGTAATATAACAAAAGATCGTTCCTTGCAAAAATAAACATTCTAACTTATGATTAAGAAATCGCTTACATTAATATTTATTCTTTTTTGTTTCTGTGGATTCTCGCAAATGACAATTCAAAAAAAAATAGAATCTGATCTTTTAGAAACTACAAGAAGTATCAGAATTTTTCTTCCTGAAGGATATGAAAGAGACAGTATTAAAAACTACCCTTTAACTATTGTTTTAGATGAAGAATACCTATTTGACACATATGTAGGAAATGCTATCTTATTTGCAAAAAAAGATAAGGCTCCTGGACAAATTATTGTTGGAATTTCTATGGAAGAAAGCAAAGGAAAAGACATTTCTTTCGATATAAATTCTGGAAGATTAACCTCGAGTGCATATAATTTTTACGGATTTATTAGAGATGAAGTGTTGTTTTATATAGAAAGTAACTACAGAACATCTCCTTTTATAAGTCTTGTTGGACATGGATATTCTGCAAATTTAATCACACATTTTTTACAAGAAAACAATACTTTCATCAATTCTTTTATTTGTATAAACCCTAGTTTTTCTGATTTTATTGGTGAAGAGCTCGTTTCTTACAATCTACCTAAATTCTTAAAAGAAGACAATACTTTTTATTTCTACAGCAATAACTCCACTTCATTTCCTTTAACGAAGCAACAAAAAATAGCGCAGGTTCAAAAAGGATTATCGGCTTTAGAAATCAAAAATTTTAATGTTATAAATGATGTAATGAATACGGCTAATTCAGTCTCTGCAATTGGTGAAGCAATTCCAAGAGCAATAACGAAAATTTTTGAAGTTTATTCAGCAATTTCAAGAGAAGAATATGAAAAGAACATTAAAGACTTAGCACCACTTGATGCTATTTATTATTTAGAAAATAAATATTTAGAAATAGAGTTTCTATTTGGCAGCAATTTAGGTATTAGAGAAAAAGATATTTATGCTATTGAAAATATTATTATCGAAAAAGAAGACGGAGATCGTTTACGTGATTTTGGTAAAATGATATTAAAGTTATTTCCTTCTTCTCCCCTGGGAGATTATTATATTGGGAAGTATTACGAGACAGGAAAAATGTATAAAAAAGCTTTAAAGCAATATAAGATTGGATATGGAAAAATGGATCCTTCAGACCCAAATTCTGATGCTTTCTATGAAAATATTCTAAGATTAAGTGGGCAGTAGTTTTTAGCAATAAGTAAAAGAATAATATATTCTGTGAGGTAATGTTTCAAGTAAAAAGTAATTAAATTTTTATAAATATTTTTCGTCTATACATTTCTCTTATAATAATATAGATAAAAAAGTATATGTCTAAACCTTCAATATCTTTCGATTCAAAAAAAAAGCATAAATAGGTTTAGTTGCTTCAATGTCAATTGAAAACACAGGAAGTTATTTCTCTAACAAATATTTTAAATGTAAATAATTTAAACTAAAACTCAGGACTAATTTACTTTACCAATACTATCCTATCCTCTTCAATAACAATTAGTTTTTGTTTGTATAAATTACCAACTGCCTTTTTAAATGCTTTTTTACTCATTTTCATATGAAAACGTATCGAATCTGGCGAGCTCTTGTCGGTAATTAAAATAAAACCTTCCTTGCTATTTTTTAATCTAGCAAGCACTTTATCTACATCAGAATTAATAACATTTCTAAAACCTTGTGGTCTTAAAGAAACATCTATTTTACCATCTTCACGAATATTTTTCACATAGCCAGTAACTTCCATGTTTTCTTCTAACTCTTGAAAAACTTCACTTCTAAAAAGCAAACCATCAAATTCTTCATTTATTAAAACAGTGTAACCCAAACCAGTCTCAGTCTCAATAATTAAGTTTACCTTTTCTCCTTCTTGCAAGTTTATTTGTTGCGCTTCCGAATTATTTTCTCCGTCTTGTAAATTATCTTCTCCTTCTTGTAAATCCTCTTGTAAACCCATTACTGTATATATTTAAAATATGCTGTCAAAATTAAATCATTTTCTTCACTTGGCGTGAAAATTTCTAATATTTTTGGTTTTTCTGATGTTTCATAAAAACCTTTTAACTGTTCATTTACTTTTTCGGTTGAAAATGCTTTTTGATACTCAAAGGCATGCATTTTACATAAATGCTCTGCAGTTAAGCAATGTGGTGTTTCAAAGTATTTAGAAGCATTTGTAGTTTTTGGTCCTGGAATAATTTTAAAAATTCCACCACCAGAATTATTAATTATTATAATTCTAAAGTTCTTCGGAATATTTTTATTCCAAAGTGCATTACTATCATAAAAAAAGCTAAGATCTCCTGTAATAAAAACAGTCTGGTTATTTTTTGCATAAGCAGCACCAATTGCCGTGCTTGTGCTTCCGTCAATTCCACTTGTTCCTCTATTGCAAAAGATATTGATACTGTCTTTAACACTAAATAATTGTGCGTATCTAATAATTGAACTATTACTTATTTGTAACTGACTATTACTTGGAATACTTTCTAAAGCTTGCTCGAAAACTTTAAAATCAGAATGTTTTATTTTTGATAAATACGCAGCATGCTTTACTCTTTTCTCATCACGAATCTGTAACCATCTTGACTGATATTTACTTTCTTTTTTTACGATTAATGTCTTAAAGTTTAAAAAGAAATTAAACGGTTTTGTTTGAATAAATTCAGATAAACAGAAGAAAGTATTTATTGCCTTTTTCTCGTCAATATTCCAATGATGTTTTGGTTGATATGCTCTTAAAAAACTTTTAATTCTTTTCGAAACAATCATTCCTCCGAAAGTAATTAATACTTCTGGTTGTAATTCTTTAAACTGAGCATCATCTAAAGAAAAAATAAGTTGATCAATAGAGTTAACCACTTTTTTGTTCTGCAAGTTAGAAGTGGTTTCTGTCAATATTAATACGGATTCATCGTCAGCATAAAAATCCATCAATTGATATAATTCTTCATCAGGATAATTTACACCTACTAAAATCATCTTTTTTTCAGCTGCATTCCAAATTTTAGCTAAATTATCATAATCAATATGAGAGTTATCCAAAGAGCTCATAGAAATATGAGGAAAATTAAATTCTTTAAGGTCACTCACAGTTTCATACAAAGGTTCATCAAAAGGCACATTTATATGAACAGGTCCTTTTTGCGAAACTGATATTTGCAAAGCTTCTCCAATTAATTGAGAGTTACGTGTCTTATATTTTTTATTCTCAATCAAATTTGCAGAAAATAAGATATGATTTTCAAACACATTTTCTTGACGGATAGTTTGTCCATCACCAATATCAATTAAATGTTTTGGTCTGTCTGCAGAGATAACAACTAGAGGGATATTACTGTAAAATGCTTCTGCAATTGCAGGATAATAATTCAACAGAGCAGAACCCGAAGTACATAAAATTGCAACCGGTTTTTGAGTTTGTTGCGCAATTCCTAAAGCAAAAAAAGCAGCAGAACGTTCATCAACAATACTTAAGGCTTCTATTTCCTTATGATTAGAAAAACCTATAGTAAGTGGTGCACTACGTGAACCTGGAGAAATAACAACTGTATCAATATTAAATTGATGACAAGCTGAAATTACAATCTGTGCGAGTTCTTTTTTTGGATACATTTTTTAGAGTAACAAAGTTGCAAAGCTAAACTAGCTGCAAAGTTAAGTAAACATAAAAAAATAAAGTCGCAAATCCTCAATTTTTAACTTTGAAACTTTGCGACTTTGTTACTATCTATTTTGGTACTAGTTTCCTTTTTGGTAATCTGCTAAAAATTTAGCCAAACCACTATCTGTTAATGGGTGTCTTAATAAGCCTTCGATTGCACTTAATGGCCCAGTCATAACGTCAGAACCTAATTTTGCGCAATCTATAATATGCATTGTGTGACGCACAGAAGCTGCTAAGATTTGAGTTTCAAAACCATAATTATCATAAATTAAACGAATTTCTCCAATTAAATTTAAGCCATCAGTAGAAATATCATCCAAACGTCCAATAAAAGGAGAAACATATGTTGCTCCTGCTTTTGCCGCCAATAAAGCTTGACCAGCAGAAAACACTAACGTTACATTTGTTTTAATCCCTTTAGATGAAAAATATTTACATGCTTTTATACCATCTTTTATCATTGGTAATTTTACTACAATTTGCGGGTTTAAAGCAGCCAAAGCTTCACCTTCTTTTACCATTCCGTCAAAATCTGTTGCAATTACTTCCGCAGAAACATCACCTTCTACCAATTCACAAATTTCTTTGTAATGGTTAATTATGTTCGCTTCACCTGTTATTCCTTCTTTAGCCATTAAAGACGGATTTGTAGTTACACCATCTAAAATTCCTAAGGCTTGCGCTTCTTTAATTTGCTCTAAATTTGCAGTATCTATGAAAAATTTCATCTCTTAAAAGTTATAATTAATTTCGACAAAGGTAATAAGAATGGTTTTTAATTTCTAAAATATTAATTACAAGTTTTAAACATAGATAAATTAGTTTTCTATAAGGATTATTGAAAAACATTCTTTGTGTCAAAAATTTTTATTAACAGTTAGAAATCATTATTTTTATCGAAAATAAACTTTATGGTTTTCAGAAAAATTACTCTTATCTTATTTGTATCTTTTTTCTGTTCTTGTGAAAAGTCTTCTTTAGAGGAGGGAATTGAAAACGAAGTTATTTGTGGTACTTCTGAAATTGAAGTTTCTGCTTCTGACAACATAGTAATAACCAATAGCATAGATCCTGTTTTTTGGAGAGGTATTTATACAGACAACTCTGTAGAAATTAATTATACTAAAAAAGTAGGGACTAATGATGAAACAGAAACTCTAACTTTTTTATTTAGTAAAAAGGGAGATTGTTTACAGATAGATAAAGGATATAAATACTACTATGGTTCATTTTTTGACGTCTCTGCTATCACAGAGGTAACGCTTTTACAACTCAAGATAAAAGACTGGGAAATAGATGAAAAATTTACTGGTCAATTAACCTATAGAGATCATCATGATAAACAAGTTTACACTATTAAATTTTGGGTAGAATTTACAGAAAATGATTATGAAATAGAAGATACAAATTACACTTATTTCTCTAATTGCTTAAACAACAAATTACCTATTGATCTTGATTTAAATGAAGATGGAAAAACTGATTTTATTTTAGGTTATGAAGAATACAGAAATATTGGGAACACTCCAAATTTTACGACATACACCGTAAAATTATTTTCTAATAATGAAGATGCTGATTCTAATTTAATATTATCACCAAAAAAAGATAATAGTCCTTATTTTGTAATTTTCAACCCTCCATTTTCGTCAGAAAACACAGCAAGATACCTTAATGGAGTTAAAAATACTTTAGACATATTTTATGAATATGACGCTCCTTATGAGAATTATAATTACTTCCTAAATAATAATTTAACATACAGTGAAATTTTAGAAGATGATCAGGATGATTATTTTTTGGTTAGAATGACAATTTCTGATAAACTTTATTATGGTTGGATAAAGTTTAACTTTAATGCTATTTCTTGTTCTGCTGAAGTTGTAGAAACCTATTTACATAATGTAGCTAATGAACATATCAGTATAAACTAAAGTTTATAATGGTTCATTAAAATTTTCTCATAAATTCTATCTGGTAAGATTCGTTTTAAAACAATAGAAAATTTCTCCATAAAACCACCAACTTTATAGTGTAGTTTTGGGTTATCTGAATTAATGATTTTATAAACAGTCTTTGCCATTTCTAAAGGATCCATTCCTCCTTCAACATGGGCATCTATTAAATCTAAGTTTGCTTGATACGTTTCTTTATAAGCAGAGTTTTCAAATACAGGAGTATGATATCTTCCAGCAGCAATATTAGTAGCAAAATCACCAGGAGCGACATTTACTACCTTAATTCCAAAATTCTTAACCTCCATACTTGTTGCTTCAGTAATTAATTCTAAAGCGCCTTTTGTTGCCGAATACAAACCTCTAAAAGGTAAACCCATATAACCAGCAATTGAAGTTACATTTAAAATCATTCCAGATTTTTGCATTCTCATTTGTGGTAAAACAGCTTTCATTACGTCAATTGCTCCAAAAAAATTGGTATTAAAAACTGCTCTCATTTCACCCATAGGAGTATCTTCAATCGGACCCGTAATTCCCATTCCGGCATTATTAATTAAAACATCCAATCTTCCTTCTTTTTTGATAATATAAGCAACAGCTTCTTCAATAGTTGCAACTTTTAAAACATCTAAAGCAATAATTTTAAACGAAAAATTCTCTATATTTTTAGGATTCCTACTCGTTCCATAAACGGTATAACCTTCTTTCTCTTGTAAAAAAGTAGCGATCGATTTTCCTATTCCTGACGAAGCACCAGTAACTAATATAACTTTAGACATAAAAATAATTTCTAATTATGAAATACGAATTAACAAAAAATAAATTTAAAAAATAAAATAAGTAGGTTTTTAAAATTTGAATCGGATCGGATAAGATTCTAGGATAAGTTTAAGAAATAAAAAATGGCAAGCTACCTACATCACACCGCTACAACCTAATACCCTTGCTGTGTTCCCACCCTGGGGGGTTCAAAGGGAGCTAGTTGTGTAGGACTTGCCGTTGCAAATTTACAACAGATTTTTATTTTAACAATTAAAAAAATATTAAATTTTATGTAACTTTTTTAACTTACTGAGTACTAATTAGATGTTTTGTGTATTTTACACCTTTTATCAAGGTTTAGAACTATTAAGAAATGAAATCAATACATTTGTACAACTAAATAAATATTAAATCAATGGAAAATCAAGCAAATAGTAAGAGTATCATATTAAATAACGGCCTATACTATGGATTAATTTTAATACTAGCAAGTCTTATAACATATGCATTGGGAATGCACCTTGATCCAACAGCTGGCTATATAAACCTTGGTGTTTTAGCATTTGTTCTTATAGGATTTCCAATAATTGGTATGTCTAAGTTTAAAAAAGACAATAATGATTTTATGAGCTGGGGTCAAGGAGTAAAAATAGGGATAGGAACGGTTCTTATTGGTACTATAATTAGTCTTCTTTATCAGCATGTTTTCACAACTTTTATTGAACCTGAATTTTATTCACAAGTAGAACTAGTTACTAGAAATGGATTATTAGATGCTGGTTTAACAGAAGATCAAATAGACGCTCAGATAGAAATGCAAAGTAAATTTCAAGGAACAATAATTGGTGATGCACTAGGTATACTTTTTATGACTTTTATAGGTTTTATTATATCTGCAATTACAGCTGCAATCATAAAAAAAACAGAAGAAGAAAACTATTAAGCTAGTTTAAACGTTAATTAGTTTACAAAGTTTAAATGTTAAAACTAGAAACTTCGTAACTTTACCTTCTTAAAAAACATTACATGGATATTTCTTTAGTAATACCACTTCTTAACGAAGACGAGTCTTTACAAGAATTACACGATTGGATTGCAAAGGTTATGCAATCCAATCGTTATTTATATGAAATTATTTTTATTGATGATGGCAGCACAGATAATTCTTGGAATCTTATTGAACAGTTATCATCAAAGAATAAAGCAGTAAAAGGAATCCGTTTTCAAAAAAACTATGGGAAAAGTCAGGCTTTAGATGCTGGATTTGAACTCGCAAATGGTAACGTTGTTATTACGATGGATGCAGATTTACAAGACAATCCTGAAGAAATTCCTGATTTATACAATTTAATTATTGATGAAGATTTTGATTTAGTTTCTGGCTGGAAAAAGAAACGTTATGACAATCTTATTACTAAAAATATTCCTTCAAAATTATTTAATGCTGCAGCTAGAAAGACCTCTGGTTTAAAATTACACGATTTTAATTGTGGATTAAAAGCATACAAGAACAAGGTTATTAAATCTATAAAAGTTAGTGGAGAAATGCACCGATACATTCCTGTTCTAGCTAAAAATGAAGGATTTACAAAGATTGGTGAGAAAATCGTACAACATCAAGCAAGAAAATATGGAGAAACTAAATTTGGGATAGATCGTTTTATAAATGGTTTTTTAGATTTAATTACCGTTTCCTTTTTATCAAAATTTGGCAAAAGGCCTATGCACTTTTTCGGTCTTTGGGGAACATTTATGTTTCTTTTTGGAACTACGTCAGCATTTTATATTGGCGTCTATAAATTGTACAATGTTTTCAATGGAATCAAAACTATTTTAATAACTGATAATCCTTGGTTTTATATTGCACTAACTTCTATGATTTTAGGAACCTTACTATTTTTAGCAGGTTTTATTGGAGAACTGATAATTAAAACAAAAAGCAACGAAAAACACTACACCATTAAAGAAAAACTCAATTTCTAAACTGTATATTTGTAATTAAATTAAGCTATACAATTTTTAATTCTATGAAAAATATTTTAGACAAAGCAACAGAATGGTTAACGTCAACTTTTGATACTGAAACTCAAACTGAAATTCAAGAATTAATCACAAATAATCCTGAAGATTTAGAAGATAGGTTCTATAAGGACATGGAATTTGGGACTGGAGGAATGCGTGGAATAATGGGTGCAGGAACTAACCGAATTAATAAATACACATTAGGTAGAGCAACTCAAGGCTTGTCTAATTACTTAATAGAAAACGTAAAAAAAGAACAATTAAGTGCTGTTATTGCCTACGACTGTAGACATAATAGTAAAAAATTCGCAGAAATTGTTGCAGGTGTTTTATCTGCTAATAACATAAAAGTATTTTTATTTGAAGACTTACGTGCAACTCCTGAATTATCTTTTGCTGTACGTTATTTAGGATGTGATGCAGGTATCGTTTTAACCGCTTCTCACAACCCACCAGAATATAACGGCTATAAAGTATACTGGGCTGATGGCGGACAAATAGTACCTCCTCATGATGGTGGAATTATAGGAAATGTTAACGCTTTAGATTTTTCTGAGATTAATTTCAATGCAAACGATGATTTAATTGAAGTAATTGGAAAAGAAGTGGACGATGTTTTTATAAAGGAATCTGTAAAGAATGGTTCTTTGTCTGATACTATTGATAGAAAAAACTTAAAAATCGTTTTTACTTCATTACATGGAACCTCTATCGTTTCTGTGCCTGATACATTAGCAAAAGCTGGTTATTCAGATGTACATATTGTTGAAGAACAAAGAGTACCAAATGGTGATTTTCCAACAGTAAAATCTCCAAACCCAGAAGAACCAGAAGCTTTAAAAATGGCAACTGATTTGGCTAATAAAATTGGGGCTGATATTGTTATTGGTACAGACCCAGACTGTGATCGATTAGGAGTCGCAGTTAGAGATACAGATGGAAAGATGAAATTGATGAATGGTAACCAAACTATGGTTGTTATGACTGAATTTTTGTTGAAAAAATGGAAAGAAGAAGGCAAAATTAATGGAAAACAATTTGTTGGCTCTACGATCGTTTCTACTGAATTAGTGAATGCTATTGCAGCCAATTATAATGTTGAAACCAAAGTTGGTTTAACAGGTTTTAAATGGATTGCAAAAATGGTTAGAGATTTTCCTGAATTAGACTTTATTGGTGGTGGAGAAGAAAGTTTTGGGTATATGGTTGGTGGATTTGTAAGAGACAAAGATGCTGTTACCGCAACGCTGTTAGCTTGTGAAATAGCTGCTTATGCTAAGCAAAATGGGAGTTCTTTTTATGAAGAATTACTAGCTATTTATACCAGAAATAAGTTTTATAAAGAACATTTAATTGCTATCACAAAAAAAGGAATGCATGGTGCTGCAGAAATTCAGCAGATGTTAAGCGATATGAGAAACAATCCATTAAAAGAAATTGATGGAGAAAAAGTAGCAACACTTTCCGATTATCAAGCATCAACAAGAAAAAATTTAATTACAGGTGAAATAGCAAACATTGATTTACCAAAATCTAATGTACTAATTTATCAAACTACAAACGGAACAAGAATTGCAGCAAGACCAAGTGGGACAGAACCTAAAATAAAATTCTATTTTAGTGTTAATTCTCAATTAGATATTGTTAAAAATGCTGATGCTGTTGAAACTGAATTAGATGCTAAAATTCAACGAATTATTAAAGAAATGAAACTAAATTAATGGGGTATTTTAAGGACATTTTAAAATATGAAAAGAAATATAGGAAGTTTACTGTCCTAAATATTCTGTTTAATATTTTGTATGCTGTTTTTAATGTTTTATCTGTTCTTGCTTTTATTCCTGTTCTAAACATATTATTTGGCACAGAAAAAAAAGTAATTATCAAACCTATCTATGAAGGAATAACAAGTATTGGAAGTTATCTAGAGAATAGTTTCAACTATTTTATTTATCAAAAAATTATTGATGATGGTGAAATAAACGTACTGTTATTCATCTGTTTACTATCACTTTCATTATTCTTTTTCAAAAACTTTTTTAGATATTTAGCTTCTTATGTAATTACTTTTTTAAGAACAGGAATTGTAAAAGATTTAAGAGACAAACTATATAGTAAGATTGTAGAATTACCTATAGCATACTTTTCAGAAAAAAGAAAAGGTGATATCATTGCACGTATGACTTCTGATGTGCAAGAAGTAGAAAACTCTATTTTAACCTCAATAGAAACTATCGTTAGAGAACCTTTAACGGTAATTATTTCGATAACTATTATGCTTTTTATGAGTTTAAAGTTAACACTATTTGTTTTTATTTTACTCCCAGTTTCTGGCTTCATAATTTCTTCAATTAGTAAAAAGTTAAAAGCAAACTCAGTAAAAGCTCAAAAAGAAACTGGCAACTTTTTATCATTTATAGAAGAAACATTAACAGGCCTTAGAATTATTAAAGGTTTTAATGCAGAAAATGTGATTGCAAAAAAATTTAATAATTCAACCACAAAATTTAGAGATCTAATGACCAGCGTTTTTCATAGACAAACACTGGCTTCACCAATGAGTGAATTTTTAGGTTCTGCGACTATTATTGCGATTCTTTGGTATGGAGGTGCAGAAGTTATAAATAAGACAAGTGCTTTAGATTCTAGTAAGTTTTTAGGTTATATCCTTTTATTTTACACCGTTTTAAATCCTATTAAATTAATAACGACAACGTTCTACAACATTCAAAAAGGAGAAGCTTCTGCAGAAAGAATCATGACTGTTCTAAATACTGAAAATAGTATTAAAGACAAACCAAATGCTGTTACTCAAGAAGGTTTTACAAATAAAATTGAGTTTAAAAACATATCATTCAAATATAAAAATGATTATGTTTTAAAAGACTTTTCATTAACCATTCATAAAGGTGAAACGGTAGCTTTGGTTGGACAATCTGGAAGTGGAAAATCTACTTTAGCCAACCTAATTACTCGTTTTTATGACGTAAATAAAGGTAATATTCTTATTGATAACCAAAATATTAAAGATGTTACAAAAAAATCTTTGAGAGAACTAATGGGGATTGTTTCTCAAGATTCTATTTTATTTAACGATACAATTTCAAATAATATTAAGTTAGGAAATCAAAATGCAACGGATACCGCAATTTTAGAAGCTGCTAAAATTGCAAATGCAGATGAATTTATCCAAAATTTACCAGAAAAATATAATACAAATATTGGAGATAGTGGTAACACACTTTCTGGGGGACAAAAACAACGCTTATCAATTGCTAGGGCTGTTTTAAAGAATCCACCGATTATGATTTTAGATGAAGCAACTTCTGCTCTAGACACCGAATCTGAAAGATTAGTACAAATTGCTTTAGAAAAAATGATGCAAAACAGAACCTCTCTAGTAATTGCACACAGACTTTCTACAATTCAAAAAGCAGATACTATTGTTGTACTAAAAAAAGGTGAAATTGTTGAACAAGGTAAACACGAAGAATTACTGGCTAAAAAAGGTGAATACTTTAAATTAATTACGATGCAATCCTTTTAATACTCCACTCAATAACTTAACAAAAACCAACCATATCAACTCCGACTAATATTCCTTTTTATTTACGAAACTCATACTAAAAGATACTTATTATTTTATAAGTAGAAAAAGTTACTTATTTATTATGTTGATGTTTCATCAATATTTCACCCATTTTCTGGTGAATTAAATCCACTGCTTTTAAAGGTCTTAACATCACTTTAAAACTGATTATTTTCCCTTCATCATTCCAAGAAATCATATCAATTCCGTTAATGAGAATACCGTCAATTTCAACTTCAAATTCTAATAAAGTTTCTGTTTCGTTAACAACTTCTCTAACGTATTTAAAAGTTTCATTAAAAAATACGCCGAACGCAGCAGACAAATATAAAAAAGTGATTTTTTTTCCTTTTTGGGGAGTATGAACAACGGGCGAATAAAACACAACATCATCTGCTAAAATTGCTGATAATTTAACTCTATCTTGATTAAAAATAATGTGGTGCCAAGTTTGAAGATTTGTATTCATTTAATTTTTTTTCAACCCTAAAGATATACCTTTTTCAATCATAAAATTAAAGGAAGCCTCATGTTCATTTGGAATTTCACCCTCTAAAATTGCTTCTTTTATTGCTTCTTTTATTTGTCCTATTTCTCTACAAGGCTTTAAATTAAATGCTTTCATAATTTCTTCTCCAGAAACGGGTGGCTCAAAATTTCTGACCTTATCTCTTTCTTCTACTTCTTTGATCTTAGTTCTAACAAGTTCAAAATTTTGATGATAGCGTTTAAATTTCTTCGGGTTTTTGGTTGTAATATCTGCCTCACACAAAATCATTAATGAATTAATATCGTCACCTGTATCAAACACCAAACGTCTTACAGCAGAATCTGTAACTTCTGAAGCCAAAACAATTGGGCGGGAACTTAACAATACCATTTTTTGAACAAACTTCATTTTATTATTCAACGGCATTTTTAAACGTTTAAATAATTTATAGACCATTTTAGAACCTACAAATTCATGCGCATGAAATGTCCAGCCAACTTTTTTACTAAACTTTTTAGTAGGTGCTTTACCGATATCATGCAATAAAGCTGCCCATCTTAACCAAACATCATTTGTGTTTTCAGCAATATTATCTACAACTTCTAAAGTATGATAAAAATTATCTTTATGCTTCTGTCCTTCGACTTCTTCAACACCTTTTAAAGCAATTAATTCTGGAAGAATATGTGCCAACAAACCTGTTTCTTCTAACAATAAAAAACCTACAGACGGTTTTGTTGATGACATAATTTTATTCAATTCATCAACAATTCTTTCTTTAGTTATTATATTAAGTCTGTCGGTATTTTCACTTATTGATAAAAGTGATTTCTCTTCAATTGTAAAGTTTAATTGTGTTGCAAAACGAATTGCACGCATCATTCTTAAAGGATCATCAGAATAAGTTATATCAGGATTTAATGGCGTTTTAATAATTTTATTTTCTAGATCTTCAATTCCGTTAAAAGGATCTAATAATTCTCCGAAATTTTCTTCATTTAAGCTTAAAGCTAAAGCATTAATTGTAAAATCTCTTCTATTTTGATCATCTTGTAAAGTTCCTTCAGAAACCTCAGGATTTCTACTTTCGACTGTGTAAGACTCTTTTCTAGCACCAACAAACTCTATTTCAACATCTTTATAACGCAACATAGCTGTACCATAGGTTTTAAAAACTTGTACTTTTGGTTTGTTTGGCAGTAATTGAGAGACTTTTAAAGCCAACTCAATTCCGCTTCCAACTGCGACAACATCGATATCCTTTGCTGTTCCTCTTTTTAAGAAAAAATCTCGCACAAAACCACCAATCACATAACTCTCTATTTGTAATTGATTTGATGCTTTTGATATTACACTAAAAATTTCTGATGAAATTGCTTCTGTATACTTCATATTTAAATTTACCCCGAATTGACAAATTTATCGTTTTCCACACTTTAAAAGAAGAAAAATTGTGATAACATTTGTATTTTTGTTGAAACCACATGTATCAAATTAATATTTAATGATTATTGTTAGAATTGTTGGCGGACTTGGAAATCAAATGTTTCAATATGCGTACGCTAAAGCTTTGCAACAAAAAGGCTATTCTGTTAAAATTGACATTTCTAAATTCAAGAAATATAAACTGCATGGTGGATATCAATTAGAAAAATATAAAATTGATATTATTACTTCTAGCCCACTTTCTAATTTTTTATCAAAATTGGGGGTAAGAAGAAATGTAAAAGAAAAAAGCTTATTGTTTAATAAGTTTTTTTTACACTTACCTAAAAACAAATATGTAAAAGGATATTTTCAAACGGAAAAATATTTTTCAGAAATTAGAACTGTTTTAATAGATCAGTTTGTTATCAAAAAAGAACTTTCTAAATCAACAGCTTTGTATTCAAAAGAAATAAATAAACATCAAAATTCTTGCTCTTTACATATTAGAAGAGGAGATTATATTTCTGATAAAAAAGCAAATAACGTTCATGGAACTTGTGATTTAAATTATTATAAGGATGCCATTAAATTAATAAATAAAAAGTTTGAAGAAACACAATTTTTTGTTTTTTCTGACGATATTTCTTGGACAAAAAATAATCTTAAAATTGAAAATGCTATATTTATAGACCATAAATCTACACCTCATGAAGATTTATTTTTAATGAGTTTATGCAACCACAATATTACGGCAAATAGTAGTTTTTCTTGGTGGGGAGCTTGGTTGAATCAAAATAAAAATAAGACTATTATTGCTCCAAGAAAATGGTTTACACAGAAAGAAAATGAAGTTGCTTGCGAAAATTGGATAAAATTATGAAGTCCTACAAAGTATACTATATAAATTTAAATAAAAGCACGAAGAGACGTGACTTTATGGAAGATCAATTTAAAAAATTGGCCATTCCTATTTCAAGAATATCGGCAACTTACGGTAAAGAATTAGACAATGATTTATTAAAAAGAGAAAAAAGAAAACACCATATTTTAGCTCATTTCCCAATGCCAAATGATGGTGAAATTGGTATTTGCTTAACACACTTTAAATTATGGGAATTTTTATCAAAGCAACCTGAAGATTTTTCTATTGTATTAGAGGATGACGCTTTAGTCAACGTTGATTTTTTTAATGATTTAGAACAACTTTTATCACGAATTACTAGCAACGATTTTCTAGATATTTCTGGTAAAAAAGGTTTTTACCCCTTAACTAAAGATGACTTAATCACGAAGTTTTTAATGCCACCAGTTTTAATGATTGGACAAATTATCGGTAATAATGCTGCTAAAAAACTATCTAATAACTTAAGTGACTACTACGCTCCTATTGATGTTATGAAGCAGGATGTTTATAAACATAAAGTGCCTTTATATTCTACAAACAAACAATATGTTATTAGTATTGACAAAAAAATTGGAGGAAGTACCATTCAACAAAATAATATGATCGTTTGGAAAAAAGTAATTAGGGAAATAGTTCGTCCTTTATGGCAAATTTGTTCACTTTTTACTTTTAAATTAAACAGATGTATTAGAAACTATATGTTCTACAGAAATAATTAGTTCTCTTTAATTCCTTTGTTTAATAACCACAATTTAATATATCTCGTCAAAACACCATAAGCTTGTGTTTTTGCAACTAAAAAACCTGTAAATCCATCTAAAAATCCAAGGCGAATTATATAATGGATAAAAAAACGTGCAGCAGGTTTTATCATTACGTGATAGATATTTACCTTGTTTCCTTTTGCATGTAATTCTGTTGCTCTAATTGAAGCATAATGATTCATTTTAGAAATATAATGATCATAATTTCTATAAGAAAAATGATCTATTTTATTTCTAAAAAAACCTAACTTTCCTTTTGTATTAATTTTTTCATGTACAAGACCAGTGTATTTACAATGTTCTTTCAAAAACAAACGAATTACTTTATCTCTCTGAAAACCACTATAATTAACTCGTTTATTACAAAAATAAAAAGTTCTCCTTACATAAAAACCAACACAATCTTTTGGATTTTTAACCGCTTCTAAAATTTCTTTTTCAACTTCTGAAGTGACTCTTTCATCTGCATCTAAAATATAAATCCATGAATATTTAGCGTGCTCAATCGCAAAGTTTTTTTGGGAAGAAAAATCATCAAACTTTCGTTTAATGATTTTTACATTGTGTTTTTCTGCTAAAGCGACTGTATCGTCCTTACTAAAGGAATCTATTACAATAATCTCGTCAGCAAAACTTAAAGATTTTATAGCTTCTTCTATATGAATTTCTTCATTTAAAGTAGGAATGATTGCAGTAATCTTTGTCATATCTTTTTAAAGCTTAAACTGCAACATCGTATTCACGAAGTGCGTCGTTTAAAGAAGTTTTTTTGTTGGTACTTTCTTTTCTTTTCCCAATAATCAATGCACAAGGTACATTGTATTCACCTGCTGCAAATTTCTTGGTATAACTACCAGGAATTACTACAGATCTTGCGGGTACTACTCCTTTCATTTCTATAGGTTCATCTCCAGTTACGTCTATGATTTTAGTACTCATTGTCAACACAACATTCGCACCTAAAACAGCTTCTTTTTCTATCCTTACCCCTTCAACAACAATACATCTAGATCCAATAAAAGCGCCATCTTCAATAATTACAGGTGCTGCTTGTAATGGTTCTAAAACACCACCTATACCTACACCACCAGACAAATGAACATTTTTACCAATTTGTGCACAAGAACCGACTGTAGCCCAAGTATCAACCATCGTTCCTTGATCTACATAAGCACCAATATTTACATAACTTGGCATTAAAATAGTTCCTGGAGCAATATATGCACCGTGTCTTGCAACAGCATTTGGTACAACTCTAATTCCTCTTTCTGCAAAGTTTCTTTTTAAAGGAATCTTATCATGATACTCAAAAATACCAGCTTCTAAAGTTTCCATTTTTTGAATTGGAAAATATAAAACAACTGCTTTTTTTATCCATTCATTTACTTGCCATCCACCATCAATTGGTTCTGCAACTCTTAATTCTCCTTTATCTAATAAATCAACTACTTTTCTAATCGTATTAATCGTTTTTTCTTCTTTTAAGAAAGCACGATTATCCCAAGCTGATTCTATAATTTTTCTAATTTCTTTCATTTTAAAATTTACTTTTTACAAATATAAATCTATCTATAAAATCTTAAGCGAATATACATTTTTTAAACATATTAAGGATCTTTGTTTAAAATACAAAAATGAATTTCGACGAACTTTTTGATAAAATTCTCTTTAATTTATACTATTAAAAGTATAAACTATATTTTTGCATAAATAGTATACAGATTGGGAAGAATTTTAGCCATTGATTTTGGAAAAAAAAGAACAGGAATTGCAGTTACTGATGAACTGCAAATTATTGCTTCTGGTTTAACAACAGTAAATACCGGAGAATTAATCTTATTTTTAAAAGACTATATTTCTAAAGAAAAGGTAGACCTTTTTTTAGTTGGCAAACCTAAACAGATGGACAATACTGATAGTGAAAGTGAAGCTTTGATACTACCCTTTTTAACAAAGCTATCCAAACAAATACCAAAAATACCAGTACATAGAGTTGATGAACGTTTTACTTCTAAGATGGCTTTTCAAACAATGATTGATGGTGGTTTGAACAAAAATCAACGTAAAAATAAAGCTTTGGTTGATGAAATTAGTGCAACCATTATTTTACAATCATATTTATACAATAAATAGTTTTGTTCAAGTTACAAACTTTGTACTTTTGCAGTCATTAAAAAAACAAAAATGATTTTACCAATTGTTGCTTATGGAGATCCTGTTCTTAGAAAAGTAGGAATAGAAATTGACAAAGATTATCCTAATTTAAAAGAATTAATTACCAACATGAAAGAGACCATGTACAATGCTTCTGGCGTTGGATTGGCTGCTCCACAAATTGGCAAAGCAATTCGTTTGTTTCTTATAGATGCATCTCCTTTTGCTGATGACGAAGATTTAGATGAGAAGGAAAGAGCAATTTTAAAAGACTTTAATAGAGTATTTATCAATGCTAAAATCATTGAAGAAGAAGGCGAAGAATGGGCTTTTAATGAAGGATGTCTAAGCATACCCGATGTTCGTCAAGATGTATATCGACAACCAATAGTAACGTTAGAATATCAAGATGAAGATTTTAAAACACATACAGAAGTTTTAGAAGGATTAGTTGCTAGAGTTTTTCAGCACGAATATGATCATATTGAAGGAATTTTATTTACTGACAAGCTCTCTACACTTAAAAAAAGATTAATTAAAAAGAAATTAGAAAATATTTCTAAAGGAAAAATTAATGCAGATTACAGAATGCGTTTCCCTAATAAGAAAAAAGGAAAATAACACAAAACTATGTCTGTTTGAGCATTGGATAAAATAAAAACATATTTTAACTGAGAGTCCTAAACAATGTTTTAATGACGATTTCTTGTCGACTTAAAACAATCTCTTAACTCCGTTAAAAAAAATAACAATATAAAAATACATATGGAATTTAATAAAATTATTTCGGTTACTGGTAAACCTGGTTTATTTCAAGTAGTATCACAGTCTAAAAATTCAATTATAGTTGAATCTTTAACAGACAAAAAACGTTTAGCAATTAACACAACTCAAAATGTGAGTTTGTTGGAAAACATTGCAATTTACTCATATGAAGAAGATGTTCCTTTATTGATCATATTTAAATCTATGTTTGAAAAAACGGAAGGTAAAGAAGCTATATCTCAT
>LAQA01000026.1:34781-62182 GCA_000981625.1 Flavobacteriaceae bacterium ASP10-09a | reverse complement strand
TGGATTTTTCTAAAATTGAAGCGACTAAAGAAGAGACCGAAAAAGAGTAAATAGTGTTTTATTTTTGCTTGTTACTATTTAAAGTAAAAACGAAAGCTAAAATAAATTAAAAGTTTGCAACTCAAAATGAATTCTAGAAAAGAACAATTAGCTGCTTTTAGTCGTTTGTTAGATATCATGGATGAACTTCGTGAGAAGTGTCCTTGGGATAAAAAACAAACCTTAGAAAGTTTACGTCATTTAACAATTGAAGAGACGTATGAATTGGCTGACGCTATTCTTGAAAATGATTTACAAGAAGTAAAAAAAGAACTGGGTGATGTTTTGTTGCACATTGTTTTTTACGCAAAAATAGGTAGTGAAAAAAATGCTTTTGATATTGGAGATGTAGCCAATAGCATTTCTGATAAATTGATTCATAGACATCCTCATATTTATGGAGATGTTGTTGTTGAAAATGAAGAAGATGTAAAGCGTAATTGGGAACAATTAAAACTAAAAGAAGGCAAAAGTTCTGTTTTAGAAGGGGTTCCTAAAAATTTACCTGCTATTGTAAAAGCGAGTAGAATTCAAGAAAAAGTTTCTGGAGTTGGTTTTGATTGGGAAAAACCAGAACAAGTTTGGGAAAAAGTACAAGAAGAACTTACTGAATTAAACGAAGAAATTAAAGAAGGAAATAAAGAAAATACTGAAAAAGAATTTGGAGATGTCTTATTTTCTATGATAAATTATGCCCGTTTTATTGGTGTAAACCCTGAAAATGCGTTAGAAAAAACAAATAAAAAATTCATTAATCGTTTTCAATATTTAGAAAAAGAAGCTAAAAAGGAAGGCAAAGAACTTTCAGACATGTCACTTACTGAAATGGATATTTATTGGGAAAAATCTAAAGAATTTTTCAAATAAACTCTTCTCATTTTTTTTATTAAAGTACTTTATAAAGTCTCCAAACAAGAGGCTTTTTTTTTGTAATAATTTCTTAGTATTTTTACATTATCAGTTTTTAAAATTTAATTAAGTTACAATTTTACTGTTTAGTTAGTTTCTTAATTTGAAAGAATCTAACCTCGCTAATTAAAGATAAGAGGCATTTGCAGTAAACCTAATTCAGTATTAAAACAATATCAGATAAGTAATAAGTTCACTTTAACCTAGCAAACAAAAAGGCGATATATAATGTTGAAAAGAAATTTCATATACAGTTTTATACTAATTATAAGTATAATCGCGATTTCATCTTGTCGCTCAAATTTAACAGACTTAACAGCAACGGTTAATTCGAAAGTTTCACTTAAAAAACCCTATTTAATATTAATCTCTCTCGATGGTTTTCGTTGGGATTATGTTGAAAAGTATAAACCACTACATTTAACTAATTTTATAAACAATGGTGTAAAAGCTGAGTCTCTAATTCCTTCCTTTCCTTCAAAAACATTTCCAAACCATTACACAATTGCAACAGGTATGTATCCTGATAATCATGGAATTATAGGCAACTCATTTTATAGCAACAAAAAGAATGTCACTTATAAAATAGGAAACCGAGAGGTAGTAGAAGATGGTAGCTTTTATGGAGGAAATCCAATTTGGATTCAAGCAGATAAGGCTAATATGGTTTCAGCTAGTTACTTTTTTGTAGGTTCTGAGGCAGACATCCAAGGTATAAGACCTACATACTATAAAATATATGATGGTAAAATAAAAAATGAGACACGCGTTGCTAAAGTTTTAGATTGGTTAGCGCTGCCAGAAAAAGAAAGACCACATTTAATTACACTATATTTTTCTGACATGGATGATACTGGGCATAAATATGGACCAAATAATGATAAGGAATTAAAAAAAGCATTATTTGATTTAGATGAAAATTTAGGCACTTTATTTAAAGGTACAAAAGCGACTGGGCTTCCTGTAAACATCATTATTGTTTCTGATCATGGTATGTCCGAATTATCTACATCTAGCTTAATCCCAACAGAATCGATAGAAAATGATAGTTTATTTTCAGCTATCGATAATGGAGCCATTGTAAATATTCATCCAAAAAAAGGTATTGAAATCGACACTGTTTTTAAGTTTTTAAAGCGAAAAGAAGCTAATTTTAAAGTTTATAAAACCGAAAACACACCTGGTTTTGAATACACTCCAAAAAATGAAGATTGGGGAACATTCCAATTATTACCAGATTTTGGCTATTATTTCAATAAAAGAAATCGCATAACATCAATTAATAAAAAGAAAATCAAAAGAATTGGTGTACATGGTTATGATCCCAAATACAAAGATATGCACGGCATATTTTATGCAAACGGCCCTGCTTTTAAAAACGGTTTTGTAGTTCCTTCTTTAAAAAATATTCATATTTACCCATTAATGTGTGAGATATTAGAATTGGAAATTTCAGATACTATTGATGGTGAATTAAAGCAAATAAAAAGTGTTTTAAAACCAATAAATAATTCCTCTCTAAATGAGGGTAAGAATTAAATAAAAAGATCGCCCAGTTTATAAAAAAGTAAACTTCGCAATGACTAGACTAAATTAAAAAAATATAGTAAAAAGCAATGAATCGCTTTTTAAATGATTTCACAAATAACTTCTCTCGAAGAATCTAACGGAAATAATTTTTTAGCTTCAGCTAAATCGTCTATTGTATCTATTTCGTACCATGGTTTCTCATCAAATGAAATAGCCTCCAAGAATAAAGTTTCTTCATCTACCATTTTAGAAAAAATAGTTTCATAATAACAGTTTACACTTCCTTCTGAAATAAATTGATTCATTTTCTTAATAATTCTTCTCCAAGATGAAATTGAAAAACTATAAATATTTACCGTTTTATAACATATATCAGCATGAGGATCTGAGGTACCTAAATGAAAATCAGTAACTATATTTAAATCATTAAGAGTTACTGTAGTTCCGTTAAGCCAAGGTTGCATTTTTGCAACAGCAATTCTATCTGGATAGATCATTTTATTTAGCAAAGATGTTTCTATTACTAAATCGCTTTCTAAGAGTACAAAAGACTCATTTATAATTTTACGAGCCATCCAAAGTGAATAAATATTGTTGGTCGAATTGTATAGTGGGTTATGAATATATTCTATGGACAATCCTTCTGTTTTATCGCCAAGAAATTCTACAATGCATTCCTTTTTATACCCTGTTACAATTACAAGACGTTTAAATCCTTGTTGTTTTAGATTGGTAACTAATCTCTCAAGAATTGATTTTTCATTGACAAGCGTTAAGCATTTGGGCGAATTTTTCGTTAATGGATAAAGACGACTACCAGTGCCTGCTGCCAGTAATAAAGCAGTTGTTATAGAATTATCTTTATTATAATTTCCTGAATTAATATGCATGTATTCAATATTTGTAGGCATCAAAAAAAGCATAAAAGCGTGGTTAAAACTTTTAAGTTTTATAAATTTAAGACTTTGATGTTTGGGCGATTTATGGATAATTTAACGAGTAAATATAAAGTCTGTTAATGTGGTGCTGGATTGATAAAAAACTATATTTTTCTTTCGAGTCAATTTATACGAAATGAACGAACATAGGCTTCTATAAAAATAAAATAGCCTCCAATAACTGAATAAATCCAGCATAAATGAAGGCTATTAAATTTATACTAACTTCTTAGCATTCTTCACTTTCTGTTTTGTGAGCGCCAATTCTATGACTTCTTTCATTTCTGTAACATAATGAAAAGTCAAACCTTTTAAGTAGCTTTCTTTTATTTCTAAAATATCTTTCTCATTCTCCTTGCACAAAATAATTTCTTTAATATTCGCTCTTTTAGCAGCTAATATTTTTTCTTTAATTCCGCCAACAGGTAACACTTTTCCACGTAACGTAATTTCACCAGTCATGGCTAATTTATTTTTTATTTTACGCTGTGTATACGAAGATACTAAAGACGTTAACATGGTAATACCTGCACTTGGCCCGTCTTTTGGAGTTGCACCCTCAGGAACGTGAATATGTACGTTATACTTCTCTAAAATTTCTGGTTTAATACCAAACTCTTCAGCATTCGACTTAATATATTGTAAAGCGATAGTTGCAGATTCTTTCATCACAGTTCCTAAATTACCGGTAATAGAGAGGGTTCCTTTTCCTTTTGATAAAATAGATTCTATAAATAAAATGTCTCCTCCAACTTGTGTCCAAGCTAAACCTGTAACCACACCAGCAACATCATTATTTTCGAATTTATCTCTATTTCTTGGTGTACCTAAAATATCTTCTACTTTTTCTGATGATACAGCAATATCATATTCTTCTTCTAACGCAATAGATTTTGCTGCAAAACGCACCACTTTTGCAATTTTCTTTTCTAAACCACGTACTCCAGATTCACGAGTATAGCCTTCAACAATTTGTTCCAATTGTTTTTTACCTAACTTAATATCTTTGGTTGTTAAACCGTGTTCTTTTAATTGTTTTGGCAATAAGTGTCTTTTGGCAATTTCTATTTTTTCTTCAATCGTATAACCAGACACATTTATAATTTCCATTCTATCACGCAAAGCCCAAGGTATTTGTCCTAAATTGTTTGCTGTTGCAATAAAAAGCACTTTAGATAAATCGTAACCAACTTCTAAATAATTGTCGTAAAAAGCTTCATTTTGCTCAGGATCCAATACTTCTAACATGGCAGAGGAAGGATCTCCTTGATGACTATTACTTAGTTTATCAATTTCATCTAACACGAAAACTGGATTTGAAGTTCCTGCTTTTTTTAAGTTCTGAATTAAACGCCCTGGCATTGCACCTATATATGTTTTTCTGTGCCCACGAATTTCTGCTTCATCTCTTAAACCACCTAAAGACATTCTAACATATTTACGCCCTAAAGCTTCTGCCACAGATTTCCCTAAAGAAGTTTTACCAACTCCAGGAGGCCCATATAAACAGATAATTGGCGATTTCATATCCCCTCGTAACTTTAATACTGCTAAATGTTCTATAATTCTTTCTTTTACTTTTTCTAAGCCGAAATGATCTCGATCTAAAACTTTAGTCGCATGTTTTAAATCGAATTTGTCATTCGAATAAATTCCCCAAGGTAATTCTAACAACAGTTCTAGATAACTTCTTTGCACTCCATATTCTGCAGCTTGTGGATTCATTCTTCGCAAACGAGCCAATTCTTTATCAAACGTCTGCCCTACTTCTTTTGTCCACTTTTTCTTTTTAGCAAGTTGGCGCATTTCTTCCAATTCTTCGTCATTAGAAACTCCTCCTAACTCTTCTTGAATGGTTTTTAACTGCTGATTTAAATAATATTCACGTTGCTGCTGATCTAAATCTTCACGGGTTTTAGACTGAATATCATTTTTTAATTGTAGTTTTTGTAGCTCTTTGTTTAAATTCTTTAGCGTTAAAAGAGCACGTTCCTTTAGATTATCTTTTTCTAAAATTACTTGCTTATGCATGACGCTTAAGTCCATATTCGAAGCAATAAAATTCACCAAAAAAGAATTTGATTGAATATTTTTAATCGCAAATGAAGCTTCTGAAGGTAACATTGGGTTTTCCTTAATAACCTCTAAAGCTTGTTCTTTAATAGAATCTATTATAGCGTCAAACTCTTTCTCATCTTCAATAGTTTTATCATCTACCGCTTCTTTTACAGTTGCCTTTAAATATGGTTCATCCTGAATAATCGCGTCAATCTCGAAACGTTTTTTTCCTTGAATAATTACAGTTGTATTCCCATCAGGCATTTTTAATACACGTAAAATTTGTGCCACAACACCTGTTGTATGAATATCCTTTAAACCTGGATCTTCTTCTTCTTCATTTCTTTGAGCAACGACTCCAATTATTTTATTGCCCTTATTTGCATCTTTAATTAATTGAATTGATTTATCTCTACCAGCTGTAATTGGAATTACAACTCCTGGAAATAAAACAGTATTTCGTAACGGAAGAATTGGTAGTATTTCTGGAACGCTTTCTTTATTGATGATTTCTTCATCTTCTGGCGTCATTAATGGGATCAATTCAGAGTCTTCGTTCAATATGTTTTGAAACGACAAACTGTCTAACTTTATAATCTTTGTTTTGCTCATTTTCTGTATATCTGTCATTGTGACATTGATTTATTATTTACATAAAAATCAATACCTTCCTTTTAATTATAAAACACTGATAATTAAATACTTAAAAAGTTAATAGTAATTATCTAACCTAAATAAAACAATTGTTGTGCCATTGATAAATAGAATACAAATACTTCATTTTTTTTTTATCATTTTTGCAACTAAAATAAAAAAGATGTCTGCTATAAAGATTAGTAATATAATATATAAAGGTTGGAAAAACACGATAGAGATTTCAAATTTGGATATTAAAGTCTTAGTAGTTCCAGAAATTGGAAGAATTATGTATTATGGTTTCTTAGATGGACAAAATATTTTTTATGAAAATGAGCAACTCGAAGGAATTCAATTTAATACAGGCGAATACTATAAAGAAAAGGACATAAAAAAGGCTCCGAATCTTGGTGGCAATAGAGTTTTACCTTGTTCCGAAGAATATTTTGATCGTTTAACAGGTAGTAGACATTTACCTGATCCTTTTATAAACGCTAGTGTCTATGAAACTATACTCCTAAAAAATGGTGTTCTTTTGATAAGTCCTTTAAGCGAATTACTTGGGATACAAATAGAAAGAAGCATTACTATTTCAGAAAATGGTACTGGCGTTACTATTGAACAAAAATTGATCAAAAAAATTGCTGCTAAAAATGCAATTTTAGAGAAAATTCCGCTAACAATTTGGAGTTTATCAAAAATAAAAATACCAAACGTTAGCTATTTACCTATCGACTCGAATAGTATTTTTAATGCTGGTTTTTTTATATCAAAGTGGCCAGATGCAAAAAATAATGCTGACATAAATACCTTTGTAAATAATGGTGTTTTAGAATTAAAATCATCCGAAGATTTACCACAAAAGGTAGGTGCTGATTCTAAAAATTGGGTTGCTGGTTATGTAGACGATTCTTTATTTATTGAAGAATTTAATTTTGATACTCAAACTTTATATCCAGATGGAGGAACCTCTGTAACACTATTCGGAAATAGTGTATTTAGTGAATTAGAATGCCTGAGTCCTGAAAAGAACTTACGTATTGGAGAATCTATTTGTTATGATTTACACTGGAGTTTGCTAAAAGTAAAGGATAAAAAAGAAGTCTATTCAATTTTGCAAGGTCTTAAAGAAACTAATTACGAACCTTCTTTTTAAAAAGGTTATTTTTATTTTCACAAAACTGTCACAACTCAAAAACAGTTTGGTCTTTTAAATAGAAACGTTTTATTGAAACCTAACCAACCACATATAACCAACCTTATAAAACGCTGCAAAAAGTCGGATAAAAACGCGCAGTTAGATTTATACAAAGCTTATTACAGAGCGATGTACAATACTTCATACAGAATTTTAAAAGATAATTTTGAAGCTGAGGATATTATGCAAGAAGCTTTTTTAACCGCTTTTACAAAATTAGATTCCTATAAGGGAGAAGTTGCTTTTGGTGCTTGGCTGAAAAGAATTGTAGTTAATAAAAGTTTAACGCAACTAAAAAAGAACAATCGCTATCAAGAAGTAAAGATGGAAGTGATTACGAATGATGAAATTGAAGATGAAAAAATTGATTATAGAGGTTTAAACCCGAAAAATGTTTTAAATACTTTACAAAGTTTAAAAGATAATTACAGAGTAGTGCTCACTTTAAATTTAATAGAAGGGTATGATTATGAAGAAATTGCACAGATATTAAATTACACAAACGAAAATGTGAGAACCACAGTTTCTAGAGCAAAAAAGAAATTAAAACAAGTATTACTTGCGAAAAATATACAAACCCAAGCATATGGAAGATAAATTAAAATATTTTTTTTCTGAAAATGATTTCGATCATCAAGAACCACATTCAGGACATTTAGAACGTTTTGAACGTAAATTAAGCAAACCAAATCAAGCAACCAAAACTTCATGGAAATGGTTATCTGTTGCAGCTTCGGTAGTATTAATACTTGGATTTTGGTTAGGTAGCAATCATCAAAAAAAAGTGACCGGTTTGGCAGATGTTTCTCCTAAAATGGAAGAAGTTAAAAACTATTATGTATCTACTATTCATCAAGAATTAAAAACATTAGAAAAAAATAGAAGCTTAGAAACAGAAAAAATTATTGAAGAAGCTCTTGAACACTTGGAAGAATTAGAAGATAATTATAAAAGTTTTGTACACGAATTAAATATTGTTGGCAACTCAAGCAAAATTATAAATGCGATGATTAAAAATTATCAACAACGTTTAGAAATTTTAGAAAACGTATTGCAACAAATAGAACAAATAAAGAACCCTAATAGCTTAAACAATGAAATCTATATATAAAATCACTTTTCTATTCTTACTTTATCCTATTATTGTATTTGCACATGTAGATAACAAGAAACATAAAAAAAATAGAATCATCAAAAAGGAATACAAAGTAAATGCCAATGCTAAGGTCGCTATTGACAATAGATATGGAAATTTAAATATTACAACCTGGGATAAAAACCGGGTAGAAATTGAAGTGACCATAACAGTAAAAGGTGATGATTTTGAAAGCGTTGAAGATAAACTTGCTAGTATTGATGTTGAGTTTGAAACTTCTTCAAGTTTAATATATGCAAAAACCACGTTTGAAAAAGTACAAAAAAGCTGGTCTTTTTGGAAAAGAAATAGCAATATCAATTATCAAATTAACTACAAAATTAGAATGCCAAAGACAAATTCTGTTGATTTAGATAATGATTACGGGCGTATTTCTTTAGATGAATTATCTGGAAAAGCAGATATAAAATGTGATTATGGTAAAATTTATGTAGGAGAATTATCTGCAGAGAACAACAATATTAATTTAGATTATTGCTCTTCATCTAACATCTCTTTTATGAAAAGCGGAAATATAAATGTTGATTATTCTAAAATTACGATTGAAAAATCTGAAAATTTAAAAGTAAATGCTGACTATTCTACTTTAAAATTTAACAAAGTTGGGAATCTCAATTTTAATGCAGATTATGGCTCTATCGCAATTGATGAAGCAATTAATGTTAGTGGAAATTCTGATTATGTGGGTATGCGTTTTGGAACGATTACAAAAAATCTAACTATTGATGCTGACTATGGAGCAATCTCTATAAAAAGATTGGTAAAAGGCTTTGAAAACGTAAATATTGATGGACAATATACAGGCATCAAAATTGGTATTGACACAGACGTCGTGTTCGATTTTGAATTCGATTTACAATATGGAAGCTTTAAAGGTGATAGTGATAAAATGGAGTTCTATAAGAAAATTTCGAAAACTTCAAAAAAATATTATGAAGGTAGGTTTGGAAAAGGAAATTCGAACTCAAAAATCAACATAAAATCACAATATGGAGGTATATCTATCAAAGAAAATTAAAAAAAAATCAACCTAAAAAAAAAGTATGTTTCGAAAAATTATTTTTACAACACTTATTTTAACATTAACTATGTCTGCGAATGCACAAGACTGGTTCGGAAATAGTAAAAGAATTAAAGGAAATGGAAAGGTAGTAACTGTAAATAGAACTACCTCAGATTATGACAAAGTTAGTGTTGGTGGTTCTTTTGATGTAATTCTTATAAAAGGAAAAGAAGGGAAAATAACGATTGAAGGTGAAGAAAATATTATACCTTATTTAGAAACTGAAGTAAACAGAAATACTTTGCAAGTAAAATATAAGAAAAACACAAATATTAGAACAACTAAAAGACTAACGGTTACTATAACTTATAAAAATATTAATAAAGTTTCTTTAGGTGGCTCAGGAAACATTACAAATGAAGGAATCATAAAAAGTAATGATTTTACGGTTGCTTTAGGTGGGTCAGGAAATATTACTTTAAAAGTGAATGCAGATAAAGTTAATTCTAAAATTGGCGGTTCTGGAAATATAAAACTGTCAGGAAGCTCGATTAAATTAGATTGTTCTATTGCCGGTTCTGGAAGTATTAAGGCGTATGAATTAAGTACCGATACTTTAAATGCAACAATTGCAGGTTCTGGTAATATTAGAGCCACTGTTAAAAACAAAATCAAAGCAAAAGTCGTTGGTTCCGGAAATATTTATTACAAAGGAAAACCTAAATATATAGATACTAAATCTGTAGGTTCTGGAGATGTAATTGACAGAAATTAGAGATAAAGCCCATCTGAATCTTACTGAAGGGAGGCCTTAAACAAATAAGCCCTAAAAATGATATGTCTTTTTTGGGCTTATTTGTTACCTTATAACTTTATTATTACTTATCAATAATTTCTATACTGACTTGTTTCTTCAAAAATATGTTCTAAAATTCGTTGCTCAATAGCATCAAAAAGAATATTTCTACGCTGCATAACTACCTCTGCAACTTCAAAAGCTTTATTCGTTTTATATTCTGTAAATCCGGATGCTCCTCCCCAACTAAAAGAGGGAACAAAATTTCTTGGAAATCCACTACCATAAATATTCGTAAAAACACCAATTACAGTGCCTGTATTGAACATGGTATTAATTCCGCATTTAGAATGATCGCCCATCATTAAACCACAAAACTGCAATCCTGTTTTCGCAAAACGACCTGTTTCATAATCCCATAATTTAACTTCAGCATAATTGTTTTTTAGGTTGGAATTATTTGTATCCGCACCTATATTGCACCATTCACCTATAACAGAATTCCCTAAATAACCATCATGTCCTTTACTAGAATATCCCATTAGAACAGAATTACTTATCTCTCCTCCTACTTTACAATAAGGTCCTAAAGTTGTTGCTCCATAAATTTTTGCTCCAAGTTTTATAACCGCATTATTACACATTGCAAAAGGACCTCTTACTGCAGCATTTTCCATAACAACAGCATCCTTACCAATATAGATTGGGCCTGTTGATGCATTTAAAGTTGCAAAAGTAATTTCTGCCCCTTCTTCAATAAAAATATTGTCTTTGTTCGTATATCTTGTTCCTTCCGGAATTGGCTCTGAAGTTCTTCCTTCTGTAATCAGATCAAAATCTTCTTGAATTGCTTTGTCATTTAATGAAAAAATATCCCAAGTATTTTTTATTTGAAGAATTTCCTCTTCAAACTCAATCTGAGTATAATTATCAAAATTTACTTCTTCCTGAGAGTCTGATGTAAAAAAAGCAATTACGTCTTCTCCCCTAAAAATAGCTTCGTTTTTTGATAATTTTTTTACTTTTTCAACCAAACTTTTTGTCGGACAAAAAGAAGCATTTATCAAAATATTTTCTTCCAATTCGACCATTGGATATTTTTCTTCTAAGTATTCTTGTGTTACTGTTGTCGTGGTTAAACTTAAATATTTTTCCCATTTTTCTCTTATGGTTAAAATACCTACTCTTATATCTGCAACTGGTTTTGTATAGGTAAAGGGCAATAGAGAATTTCTAACATCACCATCAAATAAAATATAATTCATTTTTTCTTTTTTTGAAGTACTACAAATTTACTTTAAAATGAGGACAAAAAAAACTGCTTATAATAATTACAAGCAGTTTTTATAAATATAAATTTAAAAACTCTAATTTTCGATAAATATTTGACTTCCTAAACCTCTTTACAAATAATAAAAATTAGATTTTTACGAAACGTTTCGTCGTTGAGTTTTCACCATTTAAAGATGTAATTCTTATTAAGTAAATCCCATTTTTTAATTCTGAAACCATAAGAGAGGTATCATTTTTTGAGATTTGTTTCGATAGCACTTCTTTACCCAATAAATTAAAAATCTTAACATTTAGTTTTTCAATATTTTGAATTTGGAAGTCTATAGTAATATTAGAATCTGTTGGGTTTGGATACATCTTGATAGTTCCTAAGGTATCAAAAGAATCGATACTTAAAGTACCTTCAGCAACCACAGTAATGGTTCCAAACATATTTCCTGAATGTGGAGTACACACATACTCATTTGTTCCTACAGAAGTAAAAGTATACGAAAAAGTTCCTCCCTGTGTAAAAAATTCACTCTCAAAACTTTCATTCGAAGATTCGTTGCTTTTTACATTATGGCTACCACCAGAATACCAATTCCAAGTTACCGTATCGCCAACTTCTATAGTTCTGCTAGAATTCGCATTACCTGTTGCTGATGGCGTAGAGTTAAAACTCCAATCAATGGTAATATTCTCGGTTTGTGCTGCTATGCTCATAGAGAACATTAAAAGAAAAATAAAAGGTAATTTTTTAATCATAACTTAAGGTTTTTTTTATTATTAAACATGTCTTTTGCAAATTTCTAATATTTTGAATGTTTGACTAATTTAAATGGATTCAACAAAATATTTTCTTATTTACATTGCAAATTAAGCAATTAGCAACATTCAAAGCAATAAAAAAAAGTTAAAAGGGAAAAAAAGCTTCTAAAACGGAATAAATTTAGTTAAAAGCACTCCTTTTTTTTTTAAATTTTAAACACATTAGAAAAGTGAATTGTATTTTAAAGTATATCTAAAAAAAAAGAAATTTAAGTATATTCATGAATTCTAAGTAACAATTAGACATTTAATACTATCATCAAATTCTATCTTTAGTGAAAAATACATGGAACACATATTTTAAATTTCATAAAACCTTCCACCAAAAGAAAAAGTCCCTACTAATTTTGATAAATAATTATAAACAGATTAATGAGTAATTTTTTAAAGAGTGTAATACTTAATAATCTGCTTTTAATATCTTAATTCATTTTTCTGAAAGAGATTCTTCTCCTCATTACCAAACTAAGTTTAGCATAAATCATTAGAATAATATTTTAAAAATTAAAAAGTTCTTGAAATATTAAATCCTAAGTGAATATCTCCACCAAAGAAATTACCGGTAGTTTCTGTAATAAAACTCTTTTCAATCATTGTGATTGCATTTGATAATATAATCTGAAAAACGTGTCCTCCGCTTTCTATATCTACTCCAAAAGCCAATGAATTTCTTACGTTAATGGACTTAGATTCATCAAAAGCATAATAATATTCACCATTTATAGAAACTCTTTTACTAACTTTCATCCTACTTCCGAAACCCAATGCAAAAATATCATGAGGATCTGCATCAATTCTCACTGTATTTCTGTGCACATAGGTAGGTGTTATTTGAAATGAAAAAGACGGACTAACTTTTCTAGCAATTAAAACCTGACCAACATAAAATAAACTTTCTGCAAAACTTCTTTTGTCTGCAGGATCATAATCTTTTATCGTTTTGAGTGCTACACTTCCAAATAGGGACACTGCGAAAGGAAATGAGTTTTCTCCGATTTTTTGTTTTATCCAACTATATTTTAAAAAGCTATCATACGTTTTCTCAAAACTACTTCTTCCAAAACCTGCCGTTAAATTATCATTTAATCCATATTCTAAAGAGAAACGAATGTTAGATTGATCTAAACCAAAAAGTTCATCAAAACCTAAGTTTATTCTTCCAAATCTATGGGAGATAATAAACTCTAATTCTTTGTCTTTTCTGTTTTGAATTGAATGCCCATTTATAATTCGTGTTCCTTTAAAAGTTGCAATCACAATATCAGCTGTCTTATTCTCGGGAGTTTCATTGTCTAAAATATCTAACAAATCATCTTGAGAAAAAATGTGAGAACTTATTGAAATTAAAAAAATAACTAGTAGAAACTTTTTCATATTATTATTTCTTGTAAGGTTTGTGATTAAAATTAAAACTCACTTTTATTTTTGTTGCAATTTTTTTGGCAACTACAGCAGGAATCTCAATATCAAAATCATCCATTTCAATAAAAAAACTTCCGTTTACTTCTACCGTTTCTTTTGTTTTTGTGAAATTTGCATCTATCGTTATTTCTTTTGAAATTCCATGAATTGTTAAAATACCTTTTACTTTCGCTTTAGTTGCTGCTTGTTTAATAGCATCATAATTTAAAATACTTCCTTTAAAAGTTGCTTTTGGAAACTTGTCTGACTCTACATAATTCTCATTAAAATGTTCTTGCATTAATGCTTTCTTAAACATAAATGATTTCATTAAAATAGAAATTGCCATTTTTCCGGAAGAAGCATCAATAATACTTAAAACTTGATTATTATCTGCTTTAATGTCTTCCAGTGGCATTTTTGAATAAAAAGTAATGGATCCATTTTTAGTTAAATATCTTTCTTGACTATTACATACTGTTATAAATAAAAAGCAGCAAAAAATTGTTATTAAAATTTTCATAGTTGATTGATTTTATTGATTCACAAATTCACATTTCACTAAAATTACATCCATTAAAAAGCCTGTACAAATCCCTTTTACAATTATAGCTTGTCCTTCTTTAAGTAAATTTAGTTTTTTGGTTGCTTCATCTGATAAATGACACAAAACACTTCCAAAATCATCATTTGTTTTCAGGGTAATAATTCCTTTTTCTTTTTCAATATTTATTTCAGAAACAACTCCTTTTACTTCAATAATTTTTTCTAAATATTTTGAATTTGCAGAATTTTCATCTGAAGAAAAATCGTTTAAAATTTCATCTGCAGTAAGAGAGATATCAGCTGATGCAGCTGCAACATTTACATGTGGTTTGTTATACATTTTATAAGCAACAAAGGCTCCAATAATTGCGAAAACAAGAATCCCGATGATGATTTTTTTAATCTTCATAATTTCTAATTTTAGTTATTTAATGCTCCATTATCAACCCAACAGCTAATCGCATTAATTTCATCATTAGTTATTGAGCTTCCTTGTGGCATTCTTCTACTTGTTACTTCTGCTTTTACAATACTTGCATTTGCACTGATACCATTATATGAAGTTAAGTTAGGGAAATTACCTCCTAAACCATGACATTGAACACAATTATTATCTATAATAGGTTTTACACTTAAAGCATACGTAATCGTTTCGCAAGGTAAAAAGCCATCATCGTCTGAAATATCTTCCTCAACATTTGTTAAACAAGCACTGAATAAAATAGGGAATAATAATATAAAAAAATAATTTTTAAATATTAAATGATTTTTCATGATTGTTCGTTTTTTATTTCTTTTGTAAAGTAAGTAAAATAAAAAGCTTTACAAACTAAGAACCTCTATAAAAAGGAATAAAATTGATTAAAAAGGAAAAAAAAGGATTGAAAGAGATTGAAAAGTAATTCGATTGTTCACTTTCATTAACAAAAACAAACTACATATTTAACCATTGTTTAAATTCTGCGGCCTTATTTTTACTTATAATTATTTCGTCTGATGTTTTAGATTGTAGCAATATTTTAAGTTGACTATTGCCATATTTTATAATTTTATCAATAGCAGCAATACTGATAATAAATTGTCTGTTTGCTCTAAAAAATAAAGTGGAATTTAAGTGCGTGTACATATCATCTAAACTTATACTTGAAGTTGATTTTTTACCATCAAAACAAACAACATAAGTAATTGTATTTTCTGTGTACACATATGCAATGTCTTTAATTGATATAGGTACTAGCTCGTTTCTTATATACGTTAAAATTCTTTTTTTCTCGTTATCTGAAGACTCTTCAGTAGTATTCTTTTCAGGAATTACAGCAACTCTTTCTTTATAAGAAAATAAATCAGAATTTAATTTAGCTAAATTTACAACCTCTGATGTTAATGTAGAGTTTTTTAATTCTAATTGCTTTTCATAAGCACTACCAATAAGCCTAACTGCTAAAAAAGAAAATACAATAACCAAAATCCCCATAATTAAAAAGATAAGATAAAAATTGCTTTTAAGCGAATTCATTTGCGCAGAAACACTATTGATATTTACATTTGCCGCAACAATTAAATCTGAATTTTTAATAGGTGAAATATAGATAATTTCTGATGTTGATTGATTACCTCTCTGCATTAATAAGTCGAATAAATCATCAGAATTATTTTTTCCTTTAAGAGATGTCAATAACGTTTCCTTAGATTTTACTTGCTGTCCTACTTTTGTTTTATCTGGATGACAAACCTCTTTGCCTCCCCAATTAAAAACACTAATAAACCAAGTATCCGTATTTGAATTCTCTATAATTTCTTGAGTATTC
This sequence comes from Flavobacteriaceae bacterium ASP10-09a, assembly GCA_000981625.1. GTDB lineage: Bacteria > Bacteroidota > Bacteroidia > Flavobacteriales > Flavobacteriaceae > Polaribacter. The sequence goes on along the minus strand of LAQA01000026.1, from coordinate 46,061 downwards.
GCTATAATTTTTTCTTTTTTTACTCCTGATAAAAGCTGAAAACCAATTAGTTTCGCAACTTCATTTGCTTCTCTTTTACTAGATTCAACTTGAACCTCTATTAGTTGATTTGCACTTACTTTTATAAAATATTTTGATGCAATTAGAGCTACAAACAAAAAAATGACTGCAATAGCTAAAAAAGTTAAAAAATAAAGTTTGTCTTTTTTCATAGTTATTTAGAGAGTTGAAATATACTATATATTCTTTTCTTTCCTTATAAAAAACTTCCTCTTTAAAGCTGTTTTTTCCTTTTAGTGAAGATTTTTAGTCCAAAAAAAGATAATTTTCATTTTCTTTGAAGTACAAACATGAAAAGTAAAAACAAAATATTTTTAGGTACTATCATCTTACTATCTTTAATAAATGGATATTATTTTATCGTTCCGTATTTTAAATCGTCAGAAAAAAATATGGAAAACGAAACAGCAGAACTTAGTGTTAGTTCAAATAAAATAGTGAATGCATACACTATCAACGAAGAAAAATCTAATATTTTATATGCAGGTAAAATTATAGAAGTTACTGGTTTTGTAAAAGAAATCACCTTTCTAAACAATAGAAATACTATCATATTAAATAGTAATACTCAAACTTTTGGAGTAATTTGCGATGTAAACCCGAATCAAAAAGGTAAAATAAAACAGTTAAAAGAAAATCAAAAAATACGTGTAAAAGGAATTTGTGAAGGATTTTTAAAAGACGTTATATTATTAAATTGCTCAATAGATTTAACGCCAAATGAATAAATTATTACCGCTATTCTTTTTATTATTCTCTTTTGTAGATTTTGATAATAATCAACATCAATTTATTGCTAGGCAAGGTCAGGTTTCTTTTTTCTCATACACCTCTTTAGAAAACATTGAAGCAAAAAACAATCAAGTTTTAAGTATTTTAGATATTGAAAAACATGAAATTGCAATAAGTATGTTAATGAGGGCTTTTGTGTTTAAAAAAGATTTAATGTACGAGCATTTTAACGAAAGTTATATTGAGTCAGACATGTATCCAAAAGCAAATTTTATTGGAAATATTATTGATTTTGATACATCTACCAAGGAAGTTCAAACAAAAATTATTCGAGGAAAACTAACCATCCATGGAATTACAAAAGAAATAGACATTAAAACTACTATAAAAATTATAGATAAAAATTACATTGTGTCCGGAGATTTCGAGGTTTTAGTAAAAGATTTTGAAATTAAAATTCCACCTATTTTATCTAGTAATATTGCCAAAACCATTTCTATAAAATTTAGATTTCAATACAAGCCATATGAACAATAAAATAATATATCAATTGCTTACAATAGCATTTATGGTTTTGAGTTCTTCTATAAATGCACAAAGTTTATTAGACAAGTTAGACAAAGAATTTCCTGAAAAACCTATCTATGTAATTGCCGCTTTTAAAACAACAAGAATTGGTTTAGGACACTCTATCGAAACTAGAAAAAAAGGTGCCTTAGAAATTTCGTTGTATAATAGATATTGGAACATTCCAAACTTTGAAGGACAACGTTTTCTTGCTGATGTTGTTAGCACACGTTATGGTTTAGACTACTCATTTTCTGATAATTTTACTTTTGGTTTAGGCTATACAAACCATGATAAAATTACTGATGGTTTTGTAAAACACAAGCTATTAAAACAAAGGAAAAATTCTAAAAAAAGATTTATAAGTATTACTTTAGTACAAGGATTTTCTCATCGCAATTCCGAAAATACTAATGAAGACATATATGAGCCAATAACCTCATCAAACAAATATGCTTTTACGAGTCAAGTTTTAATAGCAAGAAAAATAAATTCAGAACTTTCTTTACAAATTTCACCCACTTTTATTCATAAAGAAGCAAGTTCTTTAAATAGTGATCCTAACAATCAATTTGCAATTGGTTTTGGAGGAAGACATAAAATCGGAAGCCATGCTTCCATAGTTTCTGAGTATTTTTATGTAGCTAATCCTTTAAAATCAGTACAGACATACAATGCTTTTATGGTAGGTGTAAACTGGGAGTTAAGCCATCTATTATTACAATTTCAGGTAACCAATGCCCGTAATTTTGTAGAAGATACTTTTATCAGTCAAACCAAAAACAACTTTAATGCTAAAGATGGTAACTTTCACTTTGGCTTTAATGCAACCTTTGTTTTACAGACTAAAAAGAAAAAGTTATAATACAGGAAATCTTACCTAGTTGACTTTTAAAATTTTAAAAAATTAACTTCGCAACGTATGCTAAACTTATTTTAGTATTAAAATGGACGTCACATCAACATTAATGTTCTATATAACTTAGAATATAGCAACCCAATCAGATGAAGCGTATTGTCTAATATTTAACTATCGTGATTTTAATATTGACCACGAAGGAAGAGGCAGTTGGAGTTCAGAATAAATTCTAAAAAACATTAATAGTTGGCTTGCAGAAACAGAAGTACCAAATATTGTGCTTTTTAGCTCCCTAGGGGGCAGTGGTGCCTTTCAAAACTCACTTTATAACAAAGCGCTACCAAACATAAACGGAGTTGTTGATGCTTTGCAAAATGCGAATCCTGAGGTTACAATTATAATAGAACAATTAGCCCCTACGAGATCTAAGTTAATGACTAATGAATTGACTAGTTATTTTAATCGGCAGAAACAAGATTTACTGACAATAGCATCTGAGAATTCGACAACATCATCAAAAATTATTGCTTTAGACATGTTTACAGGATTTTCGGATAGTTTATTGGAAGATAATCTACACTTCAATGAAGCTGGTGTTGATTTTATCGCTAATCGCTATTACACAGTAATTAAAAACATATTGGAAGAATAAAAACAACAGAGAACAACGAATATAAAAAATAGTAGAATCTTCGTAAAATATTGACAGTAATTTGAATAAAAATACGGGGAAGCCGAAAACCGAATTAGAGTAGGCTAATATTTTAATAAAAAAATCATGAAACCAATTTCAACAAAAACGTTATATTAATATCAGTGCCTGAAAATATAGTCAGAATCCAAGATTTCAAGGATTATTATCAAAATCATCTAACTGGTTTTTCAGATGTGACACTCACCCTTGTTGATGTTTTTAGACAAGGAGATAAAATTATTAAACGTTTTAATTTTAAAGGAACACATACAGGTGTTTTTTTTTGGAATCCCTGCCTCTGGAAGAAAAGTTGATATTGATGGAGTAACACTTGTTAAAATGAAAGACAGAAAAATAGCACAAGAACAAGATTTCTTAGACAATTTATCTTTTTATCAGCAACTTGGATTAATCCCAGTTGAATAAATTAAAAAAAAGGTCAACAAAAAGCAAAAATAAAAAAAATACTTTTTCTCCATTAAGTTTATATTGATCTATCAAAAGCTCAAAATGCTATTATTTAGTATTTTGAGCTTTTATTTTTTATGTAAATACTATTTATTTAGATCCAACTGAAACGTAGGTTTAATCATAAAAAAAAGCAAGTTTTAAGATTGCAAAAAAAAACATCCATATTACTGAAATAAATTCAGCCTATATGGATGCTTTTTTAATATATTGGGATGAAGTTTTACTTACTTAAATACATTTTACGTCTAGCATATAAGTCATAAAATTGATCATCTTTTAAACTATCAATAAACAAAATACTTTCTCCGGTAGATTTCATTTCTGGTCCTAACTTCTTATCTACATTTGGAAACTTGTTAAATGAGAAAACAGGTTGCTTGATTGCATACCCTTCTAGTTGTGGGTTGAAATTAAAATCTGTTACTTTATTATGACCTAACATTACTTTCGTAGCATAATTTACATACGGTTCTTTGTAAGCTTTTGCAATAAAAGGTACTGTTCTAGATGCTCTAGGATTTGCTTCAATAATATATACAATGTCATGTTTTATCGCAAACTGAACATTTATTAATCCAACCGTTTTTAATTCTCTTGCAATGGTATGTGTATGATCTATAATTTGCTGCATAACTAAATCACCTAGATTAAATACAGGTAACATCGCATTAGAATCTCCTGAATGAATTCCACAAGGCTCTATATGTTCCATAATACCAATAATGTAAACATTTCCATCAGCATCACAAATTGCATCTGCTTCAGCTTCGATAGCGCCATCTAAATAATGGTCTAACAATAATTTGTTACCAGGCATTCTTCCTAATAAATCTACAACATGCTCAACTAATTCTTCTTTATTAATCACAATTTTCATCCCTTGACCACCTAAAACATAAGAAGGTCTAACTAAAATTGGAAAATCTAATTCATCTGATAAAACCAAAGCTTCATCTGCAGTTTCTGCAATTCCAAATTCTGGGTACGGAATATTATTGTCTTTTAATAAAGTTGAAAAACTACCTCTATCTTCTGCTAAATCTAGTGCTTCAAAAGAAGTACCAATTATCTTAATACCGTATTTAGTTAATTTTTCAGCTAACTTTAATGCCGTTTGTCCTCCTAATTGTACTATAACTCCTTCTGGTTTTTCATGGCGAATAATGTCATAAATATGTTCCCAAAAAACAGGCTCAAAATATAATTTATCTGCAGTATCAAAATCTGTAGAAACCGTTTCTGGATTACAATTAATCATAATCGTTTCGTAACCACATTCTGCAGCTGCTAAAACTCCATGAACACAACAGTAATCGAACTCAATTCCTTGTCCGATTCTATTTGGCCCAGAACCTAAAACAACTATTTTCTTTTTAGGGGTTACAATACTTTCGTTTGCAATAATAATTTCGCCATCTGCAGTTTCAATTTCATTTTCGAAAGTTGAATAGTAATAAGGTGTTTTTGCTTTAAATTCAGCAGCACAGGTATCTACCAATTTAAAAACACGTTGTACTTTTAATTCTTCTCTTTTCTTGTATACCTGACTTTCTAAACAACCCAACATGTGAGCTATTTGTCTGTCTCCATAACCTTTTTGTTTTGCCTCTAACAATAAATCTCTTTCTATAGTATCAATTTTGTAGGTAGCAATTTCTTTCTGCAATTGAAATAATTCTTCATATTGCTTTAAATACCACATATCTATTTTTGTGATGTCATAAATTTTGCTCAAAGGAATTCCGATAGCAATGGCATCATAAATAGCAAAAACACGGTCCCAACTTGCATGGGTTAATTTATCAATAATTTGGTTATAATCTGTGTAGCCTTTTCCATCTGCACCTATACCATTTCTTTTAATTTCTAAAGACTGTGTCGCTTTGTGCAATGCTTCTTGGAAAGAACGTCCAATACCCATTACCTCACCAACAGATTTCATTTGTAATCCTAAAGTTCTGTCTGAACCTTCAAATTTATCAAAATTCCAACGTGGAATTTTTACAATTACATAATCTAACGTTGGCTCGAATAAAGCAGATGTAGATTTTGTAATTCCGTTTTCTAATTCATCCAACGTATAACCAATCGCTAATTTTGTAGCTACTTTTGCAATTGGATACCCTGTTGCTTTACTAGCTAAAGCAGATGAACGAGAAACACGTGGATTGATTTCAATCGCTATAATATCTTCTTTTTCATCTGGTGAAACTGCAAACTGAACATTACATCCACCTTCAAAATCGCCAATAGAACGCATCATATGGATGGCCATGTCACGCATTTTCTGATAGGTTTTATCAGACAATGTCATTGCTGGTGCAACTGTAATAGAATCTCCAGTATGAATCCCCATTGGATCCATATTTTCGATAGAACATATAATTACTACGTTATCATTTCTGTCACGCAATAATTCTAATTCGTATTCTTTCCAGCCCATCATGGCTTTATCAATCATTACCTCATGAATTGGCGACGCTTCTAAACCTCTACTTAAAAGTTCGTCAAAATTTTCTGGTTTGTATACAATAGATGCTCCTGCACCTCCTAAAGTATAAGAAGAACGAATTACTAATGGAAAACCAAATTCTTGTGCAATTTCTTTTCCTTTTAAGAAGGATGTTGCAGTTGCTTGAGGTGCCATTGGCACGCCAATTTTTATCATTAACTCTCTAAACTGTTCTCTATCTTCAGTAACATTAATCGCATCGATATCAACACCAATTAATTTTACATTAAAATCTTCCCAAATTCCTTTATCATCAGCTTCAATACACAAGTTTAAAGCAGTTTGACCACCCATCGTTGGTAAAACAGCATCAATTTGAGGATGTTCTTTTAAAATTTGAATAATTGATTTTGTTGTAAGAGGCAACAAATAGATATGATCTGCCATTGAAGGATCCGTCATAATTGTTGCTGGATTAGAGTTGATTAAAACAGTTTCTATTCCATCTTCTCTTAAAGAACGTAAAGATTGTGATCCAGCGTAGTCAAATTCGCAAGCTTGTCCAATAACAATAGGTCCAGATCCTATAATTAAAACTGATTTGAGGTCTTTTCTTTTTGGCATTGTGATTTGTTGTGTTGTTGTGTTGTTGTGTTATACAAAAATAGTTAGTGCTTGGGTATAAAAAAAGGTGTTACTTAAAAAAGTAACACCTTATATATTAACAATTGTTAATCATTTATTTTTTATGTCTAGTTTCAGACGAAACAGAAACTTTTTTTCTTCCTTTTGCTCGTCTACGAGCTAATACTTTCCTACCATTAGCAGAAGCCATTCTTTCCATGAAACCATGTTTATTTCTTCTCTTTCTCTTTGATGGTTGGTACGTTCTTTTCGGCATTATATGTATTTTTTAAAATGTCTTCTTAATTTCTTTTTATTGCTTCTAGAATTTTACTTCTTTTTAAGCGTGGGCAAATATACAACTGTTTTTATTTTTGACAAACAGTATTTGAAAAAAGATTAAAATATTTTCGCCAAATACAAATTTAGCATTTTTTTTAATGTTTTTCTACTTTTTTATTTGTGATAAAATCTATTGTTAGTACTTTTGCGCAAACCTAAGAATACCATGAGTAACACTAAATACGTTTTTGTAACAGGAGGCGTAACTTCATCACTTGGAAAAGGAATAATTGCTGCATCTTTAGCTAAACTACTACAAGAAAGAGGCTTTTCTGTAACCATTCAAAAATTAGACCCTTACATTAACATAGATCCAGGTACACTAAACCCTTATGAACACGGAGAGTGTTATGTTACTGATGATGGTGCTGAAACTGATTTAGATTTAGGTCATTACGAGCGTTATTTAAACATTCCTACAAGTCAAGCAAACAATGTTACTACAGGACGAATTTATCAATCTGTAATTAATAAGGAAAGAAAAGGTGAGTTTTTAGGAAAAACGGTGCAAGTAATTCCTCACATTACTGATGAGATTAAACACAGAATCCAAATTTTAGGTGAAACTGGTGATTATGATATTGTAATTACTGAAATTGGAGGAACTGTTGGTGATATAGAATCTTTACCTTATGTAGAGTCTGTGAGACAATTACTTTGGGAAAAAGGAAATGATAATGCTATTGTTATTCATTTAACACTAATACCTTATTTAGCTGCTGCAGGTGAGTTAAAAACAAAACCTACGCAACACTCTGTAAAAATGTTAATGCAAAGTGGTGTGAGTCCAGATATTTTAGTTTGTAGAACAGAACATCAAATTTCTGATGACATTAAAAAGAAATTAGCCTTATTTTGTAATGTTAAGCAAGAAGATGTTATACAGTCTATAGATGCAGAAACTATTTATGATGTTCCTAACTTAATGTTAGATGAAGGTCTAGATACTGTTGTTTTAAAGAAGTTAAACTTAGTTTCTGAAAAAGAACCTGAGTTAAAAGTTTGGAACGCCTTTTTACAAAAGCATAAAAACCCAAAATTTGAAGTAGAGATTGCTTTAGTTGGTAAATATATTGAATTACAAGATTCTTACAAATCTATTACAGAGGCTTTTATACACGCAGGTTCTTCTCATGAAACGAAAGTAAAAGTTAGATGGATTCATTCTGAAAGTTTAACTCCAGAAAATTTCGAAAAAGAACTAAAGGGTGTTAATGGTATTTTAGTAGCTCCTGGTTTTGGAGATAGAGGAATTGATGGTAAAATTAAAGCTGTAAAATATGCAAGAGAAAATAATATTCCCTTTTTAGGAATATGTTTAGGAATGCAAATGGCTGTAATTGAGTTTTCTAAAAATGTTTTAGGATTAAAAGATGCTTTTTCTACAGAAATGAAAAATGATTGTTTAAATCCAGTAATTAATTTAATGGAAAGTCAAGAAAATGTCACCGAAAAAGGAGGTACAATGCGTTTAGGAGCTTGGGATTGTAAACTTGTTGAAGGCTCTCAAGCACACAAGGCATATCAATCAGATGTTATTAGTGAACGTCACAGACACAGATATGAATTTAACAATGAGTATTTAGCAAAGATTGAAGCTGATGGAATGAAAGCTACGGGTATAAATCCAAAAACTGGTTTGGTAGAAATTATTGAAATTTCTAATCATCCTTGGTTTGTAGGTGTACAATATCATCCAGAATATAAGAGTACAGTATTAAAACCTCATCCGTTATTTGTGAATTTTATTAAAGCAGCTTTAAAACAATCTAAAAAATAATTTCTATACTGAAATTAGGCTCAGTATAAAGGAATAGTATTTGAACTATTAATAAGTATTAAATTTAAAGCAGGAAAAACGTTATTAAATCTGCTTTTTAACTACATTTGTCGCGTTTTTATTAGGAGTTTTTCCTGAAAAAATGACAAATTGACACTTAAGCCACACATGGAACAAAAAAAATTCGATTACAATTCTTTTATAGGAATGATTCTTCTTGGAGCAATAATGCTTTGGTATTTTTATAATAATGCCCCTGAAGTTGAACCAGAAAATACAACGACAGAGCAACTAACAGATTTATCAAAAAATGTTACAACTCAAAATACAATTACGAATAATATCCCTACGATTATAAGTGACTCTTTAGAACAAGTTGCCGCTATAAACAAATTAGGTGCCTTTGCTTTAAGTGCAATTAATGGTTCTGAAGGTAATTCTGTAATAGAAAATGAGTTGGTAAAATTAACCATTGATAATAAAGGTGGACAAATTATTGAAGCTTTAATCAAGACTTATAAAACGCATGATTCACTGCCTTTGTATATGATAAAAGATAATAATTCGTCTTTTAATATTAATTTTGGAACAACGGACAACAGAATTTTAAATACAAAAGATTTATTTTTTGCGCCTAGTTTAACTCAAAACGGAAACAATACCGTATTATCAATGAAACTTAAGGTTTCTGACAATCAGTATTTAGAATATAGATATGAAATAAAGCCAAATGATTATATGGTTGATTTTTCTATACGTTCTCAAGGTTTAAGTTCTGTAATTAATTCATCAAATCCAATTAGTTTAGACTGGTCTTTAAGAGGTTATAGACACGAAAAGAGTATTCGTACAGAAAACACTATGTATTCTTACTACTATTACAAAACTGAAGGTGAAGTTGATTACTTAAATGCTGGCAATACAGAAATCGTAAATGATATCGATTGGGTTGCGTACAAGCAACACTTTTTTACAAGTAATTTATTAACGGGGACTCCATTTAATAATGCAACAGTAACTTCTACGGATTTAGTAAAAGATGACAAGATTGATACTGTTTTTACTAAAAAATATGAATTAAAAACACCTTTGGCTTTAACAGCTGGTGAATTAAATTATAATATGAAATGGTTCTATGGACCGAATGATTATAATTTACTAAAAACTTTTAAAGGAACAGATTTAGATGAAACTGCAGATTTAGGTTGGGGAATTTTTGGTTTCTTAAACAGAAATTTATTCTATCCTGTATTTAACTTTTTACAAGGTTTTATGGGTAACTTTGGACTGATCATTATATTGATGACCATTGTGGTTCGTGTTTTCATGTCTCCTTTAGTGTATAAATCTTATCTATCAAGTGCAAAAATGAAGGTAATTAGACCTGAGTTAACTGCTTTAAATGAGAAGTATCCTGGTAAAGAAAACGCAATGAAACGTCAGCAAGAAACGATGGCTATTCAGCGAAAAGCTGGAGTTAGCATGATGTCTGGCTGTATACCTGCCGTATTACAAATGCCTGTATTCTTTGCATTATTTAAGTTTTTTCCAACAAACTTAGCGTTAAGACAAGAAAGCTTTTTATGGGCTCCAGATTTATCTTCTTATGATACTGTTTTTAAACTCCCTTTTTCAATTCCATTTTATGGCGATCACGTAAGTTTATTTCCGATTTTAGCTTCTGTAGCAATCTTTTTCTACATGAAGATGAACCAAAGTCAGCAGGCAAACATGCAAGCACCAGCACAAGAAGGAATGCCTGATATGGGTAAAATGATGAAGTATATGATTTACTTCTCTCCTATCATGATGTTGTTTTTCTTTAATAACTATGCAAGTTCTTTAAGTTTGTATTACTTTATCTCTAATTTATTAACGATTGCAATTATGCTAATAATTAAGCATTATGTAATTGATGAGGATAAAATTCACGCTCAGATTGAAGAAAATAAAAAGAAGCCTGAAAAAACGAAGAGTAAATTTCGTCAAAAAATTGACAGTGCAATGAAACAAGCACAAGAGCAACAAGCACAGCAAAAGAAAGGAAAAAAATAGGCAGGTAGCACTTGCAAGCAAATTATAAAAAACCGAAACTTAATTGTTTCGGTTTTTTTGTTTTAACATTTTCTTATATTAAAGCACCACAAGAAATCGGAGTTCCTGTTGATTTTTTGATTCAAAAAAACTAACTTGGCTAAACAACTACTATAAGTTACCAAAATGATATCACATAAGCGTTAAGTTATAGGCAATTAAAAAACATATAAAAATCAATATGATAACAAACAAATTAACAATCTTTCTTTTAGGAATTCTTGTGATTTTTTGTGCTTGCAAAAAAGATGACAATAAAAATATAGAAATAATTTCTCCAGGAAATGACCCAAATTTCACAATTGTTGCACATACTGACGCAGGGTATACTGCAACTAACCGAAAAGTAGCTGTTTTTGGAATACCAATCTATGCTTATTCAGATGTTGAAGACTCAAAATTGCTTCACGCTGCAAATATAATGGCGCAATATTTAGATAATAATGAAGATGGAACAGTAGATAATGTGACTTTGCTTACTGCTTTGTCAACAAATAATGCAGCATTATTTATGTGGAAATCAGAATCTCAAATAAGCCTTAATGCACAAGATTTAGGTGCAGACGAATCAATTATTTCTTGGCACACAAATGGACATACAGGTA
>LAQA01000026.1:0-34480 GCA_000981625.1 Flavobacteriaceae bacterium ASP10-09a | reverse complement strand
ACATTAATACAAAACACGGATAGTGCAATTTATTCACTATTAACTGATCCACTATATATGTTTCCAACCATATTACCTGATGGAACCTATATGCAATAAAAAAAATAAGACGGTTTATAGTTAATTCTCCTATTTTACTGAATATAATATCAACTATACTTTCTTTGCTTTAAACCTCCCATAAAACAAGATATATCCATAGCATATAATTGTTAAAATAAATGCTGTTTTAAATCCAAAACCATCAATTAAACTACCAAAAGCAAAAGGAATAATTGCACCTCCTACAATTGCCATGCATAACAAACCAGAAGCTTGTGCTTTTAAATCGCCTAAGCCTTCTAAACTTAACGTGAATATTGTAGGGAACATAATTGAATTGAATAAACCAACTGCTAAAATAGACCACATAGAAAGTAATCCTGAGGTATTTATTGAAATTAAAATCATTGAAATAGCCAAGAGCGCAAAAATACTCAGCACTTTTCCTGGAGCCATAATTCGGGTTAAATACGCGCCAACAAAACGTCCAATCATTGCGCCACCCCAATAAAAAATAACGAAAATCCCTAATAAAGATTTAGGATCTGAATTCGTAAACGTTTTATTAAAAGTACTCGCGATTGTGTTTGCAATATGCATCATTGTTTCGCTTTCTGCAACGATTACCGCTAAATTCATATCAGAAAAATAATTAACTAAAAAGCTACCAATGGCAACTTCTGCACCCACATAAACGAAAATTCCTAAAGCACCCATTAATAGCACTTTGTTTTTCAGTAACATAATATATCCTCCCTTCGGACTTTCTTGCATTACTTGTGGTAATTTTATAAATGCAAAAATAGACGCTAAAATAGCGATTGAAAAGGCTATTAATAAAAACGGAGTTTGAACCGTAGCAGCTTCAGCTATGTAATAATCTGATTTCTCTATTTCATTTAAAAGAGAAATTTCTTCAGAGCTTTTTACAGAATCACTTAACAAAAATAACGCACCAACAACGGGTGCAATCGTAGTTCCTAAAGAATTAAATGCTTGTGATAAATTTAAACGACTACTCGCGCCATCTTCACTTCCTAACAAAGCAACATACGGATTCGCTGCTACTTGTAGAATTGTAATTCCACCTGCAAGCGTAAAATATCCTATTAAAAAAACAGGAAATGCTCTGTAAGATGCTGCAGGATAAAAGAGTAAACATCCTAGAGCCATGGTTAATAACCCTAAAACGATTCCTTTCTTATAGCCGATTTTTGATAAAATAAAACCTGCTGGTAAAGAAAAAACAAAGAATGCCACAAAAAATGCAAACTGAACTAAAACTGTTTTTGCATACGACATTTCGAAAACATCTTTTAATCTTGGTACTAAACTATCGACCAAAACAGTGATAAATCCCCAAAGAAAAAATAATGTGGTTAAAAATATAAAGGCACTTTTGTATGATTTATTTGTTGATGTTGACATGCTTATGCTTTTTTAGTATGTGCGTTTGATTCTATATAAGTTTGTTTTCCTTCTTGGTATTTGCTAATTCCGAATCCGCCATGAATACAATAACACCCATATTCTCCTTGTTTGTTTAATGCAACATAACCAACTTGAAAGTTTTTATAATTTGGATTGGATTCTACAATTCTTTTCACGCCTTCTTCACATGCTTCTTGCGGTGTTTTTCCTTGGCGCATTAATTCTACAATTAAATAAGTTCCAACGGTTTTTAAAACCTCTTCTCCCATTCCAGTTGCAGTAGCACCACCAATAGTGTTGTCAATAAATAAACCAGAACCAATTATTGCCGAATCTCCAACTCGTCCAGCCATTTTATACGCCATCCCACTTGTGGTACAACCACCAGATATATCGCCATTCTTATCAATCGCTAACATACCGATTGTATCATGATTTTCTATATTGATAATCGGTTTGTATTCCGATTTTTCTTTCCATTTTAACCATGCTTTTTTAGAAGCATCAGTTAATAAGTTTTCTCTTTTAAAACCTTGTTCAACTGCAAATTGTTCTGCTCCTTTTCCTGCTAACAAAACATGTGGTGTTTCTTCCATTACTTTACGTGCAACAGAAATTGGATGTGCAATGTTTTCCATACAAACAACTGCGCCATAATCACCATTTTTATTCATAATACAAGCATCTAACGTAACATTTCCTTCTCTATCCGGTGATCCGCCTATTCCTACAGTAGTGTTATTTAAATTGGCTTCTTCAACTCTACAACCAGCTTCAATAGCATCGATAGATTCTCCGCCTTTTTCTAATACTTCCCAAGCAGCTTTTGTTGCATTATGAAAACGCCAAGTTGCTAATACAACAGGCACTAAAGCTTTGCCTGTAACTGTTGCTTTTTTCTCTTTTTCATCTTCTGTTGCACAAGATGTAATTGCAGGTACAACGACCAAACCTAAACCTGTAACTGATGCTTTTTTAATGAAGTTTCGTCTTTTCATATTTCTTATTTTTTGGGTTGATTAGACATAGTAAACACAAACGTTCCTCCTTTAATAATTTCTTCGTGCAATATATAATTTCTATCAATCACATTTCCATTAATCGTTAATTTTGAAACATATACATTTTCTTTAGATTGATTTTCTGTTAAAATTTGTAATGTTTTTCCGTTTTCTAAATTCAAAATTGCGTTCTTCACCAAAGGACTTCCTAATGCGTATCTATTAGAACCTGGTGTTACTGGATAAAAACCTAAAGAACTAAAAATATACCACGCACTCATTTGTCCTGCATCATCATTTCCACATAAACCTTCAACACCTGTTCCATACATTGTATCCATAATCATTCGAACTCTTTCTTGTGTTTTATATTCCTTACCTGTCCAATTATATAAATACGGAATGTGATGCCCTGGTTCGTTTCCGTGTACATAGTTTCCGATAATTCCGTCTCTCGTAATATCTTCGTGCTTCGCAATATATTTATCGTCTAATTCCATTGTAAACAATGAATCTAGATGTTGAGAAAAACGCTCTTTCCCACCCATCAGTTTTATCATTTTATCTAACTGGTGTGGAACATACAAACCATAATTCCATGCATTTCCTTCAATAAAACCTTGTCCATGCGTATCTAAAGGATCAAAATTTTCCCTAAAAGTTCCATCGGATAATTTAGGACTCATATATCCATTTTTAGGATTGAAAACATTGTTATAATTTTCTGATCTTTCTAAAAATAGTTTCTCTACTGATGTATCCCCAATACTTTTTGCAATTTGAGATATAGTCCAATCGTCGTAGGCTAATTCTAACGTTTTAGAAACAGAAGAATGGCTTTTGTCATCAGGTACATAATTATATTTAAGATAATCTCCCAAACCATCAAAATAAGCAACATTTGCAGTTTCTACAGATGCTTTTAAAGCTTGAGCTTTATCAAAATTACCAACATTTTTCACAACAGCGTCAGCAATTACAGATGTTGCATGATACCCAATCATACACCAATTTTCATTGGCATAATGACTCCAAATCGGCAACATATTATGCACACTTTCTTCTTGATGCGCCAACATCGATTTTATCATATCATTATTTCTTTCTTGCTGAATCACATTAAATAATGGATGTAACGCTCTGTAAGTATCCCATAAAGAGAATATTGTGTAATTAGTAAACCCTTTTGATTCATGAATATTTTGATCTAAGCCTCTATATTTTCCATCCACATCTTCATATAAAATTGGACTTAACATTGTGTGATACAACGCAGTGTAAAATGTTTCTTTTTGAGACTCTTCAATCGTTTCTATTTCAATTTTACAAAGTTCTTTATTCCATTTTTGTTGGGTCTCTTCTTTTGTTTGATTAAAATTCCAATGAGGAATTTCAGTTTCGAGATTTTTCATTGCACCTGCAGAACTTACTGATGACAAAGCAAATTTTAATTGAATTTTCTCACCTTCATTTGTATCAAAATTAAAAAAAGCGCGGATATCTTTTCCTGCCATTTCCGGGAAATTCTTCGTTTCATCAAATCTTCTGTAGAAACCATTATAAGTTAAAGCATCATATTTTTTATGTCCGTAACTTTTAAAGGCTTTTGAAAATTTGATTGCAAAAAATACTTTTTTCGTTCTTGCCCAGCCTTTTGTTTGTCGGTAACCTGTAACTGTAGAATCATTTTCTACACGTAAAAACGTCCACACATTTTTGTTATCATGATGATACACATTATACACCAAATCCAACAAAATATGAGATTCTGAAGATTTTGGAAATGTATATTGATGAAATCCTACTCGCTCTGAAGCTGTTAATTCTGCTTTAATCTTATAATCTTCTAAATCAACTTTATAATAACCCGCTTTTGCTGTTTCATTTTTATGAGAAAACTTTGAATAAAATCCTTTTTCACCTTCTTTCGTTTTAATTGGGTCTAAAATTAACTTTCCAGTTGTTGGCATTACTAATAAATCGCCTAAATCAGAATGTCCAGTTCCACTAAAATTAGTGTGTGCAAAACCAACAATTGTTGTATCTCTATATTGATATCCTGCACAATATTCATATGCCTTAGAGTTATAGTTACCTTCTTTAAATAATACTTCAAAATTGGTCTGAGGACTCAATTGCACCATTCCAAATGGCGCTGTAGCTCCCGGAAAAACGTGTCCCATTTTACTGGTACCAATCATTGGGTTTACATATTTAACAAAATCCTTTGCATTTTTTAATTCTGATTTGTTAGCATTAGAAGTTGAATCTGAATTACAACTTACCATTAAAATTACGAATACTAAAAGAATTAGATTTTTTATCATTAAGATTTATTTTTAAGTTTCTAACGTGCTCGACCAGATAATTAATAGTATTTATTTTATTTGGATTTCATCAACAAACAACCAACTTCTACCATCGTGTTTATAACCTAAATGCCATTTTGGGAGCACACCTAATTTCTTTGCTATAATTTTAATGTATCTAACTTTAAACCTTGGTGGATATTTAAAAACATAATTTTGAATAGAAACATCTTCTTTTTCTTTTGTATTTAGAACATTATATTCTCCCAAAGATCTAAAGCTCTTTCCATCATAAGAAACCAAACAATCAACTTCAGTAGGAAGGAAAATCCAAGAACGTTGATCCTCTAAAAAATTAACAGTGATTTTTCCTTCTTCATTATCTACCTTTCCTAAATCTACTAACGCAACTAAATCTGTATCAAAATAGCCTTGCCAAGTTCCTGTTCTAAAATCTTCAGCTCCGATAATTCCATCAATTAAAGCATCGTCTCCACCTGCATTGTATTGATTTGCATAGTCGCTTTGTAGATTAATTTTAATATTTGGATCAATCTTATAAAAATCAGTTGTGATGGTTTTACTTTTTAAACCTTCCTTTTCAGCATATACTTTTAAGGTTCCTTTATCATAAATTTTAAAAGGTTTTTTATATTGCTGAAATTCATCACCTAGAGAGTAAAAAATAATCACCTCAGTATCTACATTTTCTAAAACAACTTCTGTTTTGCCCTTAAAAGCAATTTCTCCTTTTGCAATAAAAGGAGCGGCAACAATTAGATGTTCATCAATTGAAGTCTTAGGAATATTTTTATCCATAGTTCCCCAGTTTGAAGGCTGATTTGTCATTTCAAAAACTAAACTTCCTCCGTTTATAATATTTGAATGATTGATATATGAAAGCGCATGATTTTTACCGTTTAATTTTGCAGATTTAATGTATTTATTTTCTGGTGAATTGTTTATTGCTTGAACGGTAAACGCTTTTCCATTTTCTAAATTAATAGTTGCCTTATCAAAAAGTGGACTACCAATTATATATTGATTGCTTGCCGGAGTCACAGGATAAAACCCTAATGAAGAAAAAATATACCAAGCACTCATTTGCCCACAATCTTCATTTCCTGAAATTCCATCAGGAGTATTTGTATATAATTCTGATAAAATCTGATAAACTTTTTCTTGTGTTTTTGCTGGTTTATTTACAAAATTAAACAAATATGCCATGTGATGACTTGGTTCATTTCCATGCGCATATTGCCCAATTAAACCCGTAATATCTACTTGGTGACTTCCTGAAGTTTTATCTTTTGCAGAAAACAATTTATCTAATTGATTTTCTAATTGCTGTTTTCCTCCAAGCAGCCTTGTAAATCCCGAAATATCTTGAGGAACATAAAAACTGTATTGCCAAGAGTTTGCTTCTGTATAGTTGAAGTTTACTTCATATGGATCGAAAGGTGCAAACCAAGTATTTCTAAAACGTCCTCGCATGAATTGAGTACTAGGATCAAAAATATTCTTATAATATTGCGCTCTTTCTAAATAGGTTTTATAATCATTTTCTTTTCCTAAAGATTTGGCCATTTGTGCAATTGTCCAATCATCATAAGCATATTCTAAAGTTTTAGAGACAGATTCAGATTCTTTTTCTACAGGAATAAAACCAAAGTTTTTATACGAATCCAATCCTAATTTATCTCTTGTTGCAGAATGCTTCATCGCTGTATAAGCTTTATCAACATCGTAATTTTTAATCCCTTTTAAATACGCATCTGCAATTACAGGAACTGCATGATACCCAATCATACAATGTGTGTAATTTCCTGCTAAATCCCAAATTGGCATAATTCCACCTTCATCATATTTTGCTAAAAAAGTATTGATAAAATCGTTGGTTTTTTCCTGTTCAATAATAGTATATAAAGGATGTGCAGCTCTGTAAGTATCCCATAATGAGAATACTGTATAATAATCGAAATCTTTAGTTTCATGAATTTTTAAATCCATTCCTCTATATCTTCCATCTACATCTTGATACAAATTTGGAGCGATAGAAACATGATATAAAGAAGTATAAAAATTAGTTTTATTGTCTTCATTTGTGTCCTCTAAAACAATTTTCTCTAATTGTTTCTCCCAAAAATCTTGCGCTATTTTTTTGACTTGCTCAAAAGTTTGATTTCCTATTTCAGCTTCTAAATTTTTCTTCGCCCCTTCAATATCAACTGCAGAAATTCCTATTTTAATAAATATTGGTTCGTTATTAGGGTTGATAAAATTCAATGCTACTTTTTGAGCTCCTGGCATTCCTTTTTTTAGAGGAGATTGTAAAACATTTTTAAAAGGATGAGACGTTTTTAAAGTAAAATATAAACGTTGGTCTTCTGCCCAAGATTTAGAAAAACGATATCCAGAAAGTTCTGTATCAGAGATTCTTTCAATTTTAGCCTCTAAAACTTCATCTCTATGTAATAAATCTAAAATAACGAATTGATTTTCTAGGGATGGAAACTGGTATTTATGAACTCCACTTCTTTTAGAAACTGTTAATTCTACATCAATATTTGTATCCTCTAAAAGTACTTTGTAAAAACCTGGTTCAGCGATTTCATTCTCATGAGAAAATTTAGATTTATACCCTTCTTTACCGTCTGCACCATTATTAAAAATCTGTTTATTGGTGGGCATTAGTAAAATATCTCCGTAATCAGAAACTCCTGTCCCACTTAAATGTGTATGTGAAAAACCATAAATTTCATTGTCCGAATAATGATACCCAGAACATCCATCCCAACCATCTAAACGAGTATCTGGTGAAAGTTGCATCATTCCAAAAGGCATTGTAGCACCTGGATATGTATGCCCATGACCACCAGTTCCAATAAATGGATTTACATAAGAAATTAGATTCTTAGCTTTTTGAGCATTAGAAACTATTGTCTTTTCATTACATGAAACAAAAACGATAATGCTTAAAAAAAGCAAGGCTAGCAAGTATTTTTTCATCATTTATATAAGTATAAAATTTTGTCTAAATTAGCAAGATAACGATAATCAGTCAACAAGCGAATGAGCACTTTTAGACAAACAACGCAAATTACAATATACACAACTTTAATTTTACTATCAACAGCATGTTTTAAGGAAAATAAAATAGCGATTGCTCCATCTATCATTCCTGTTCCATCTGAACAAGTTATCACCAGAGGTGTTTTTACATTAAATAATAATACAAAACTGACCTATGATGACAGCCTAAAAAGTATTGCTAATTTTTTTAAAAGTTATATTGAAAACGGAAGTAATATTAAATTAAATACATCTTCTAAGAATAGTATTCATTTTAAAATAGATACCTCTATTTCTAATGATGAAGGATATCAATTAAAAGTTACGCCCAATAAAATCTTAATTTCTGCTAAATCAAAAAAAGGAGCTTTTTATGCATTTCAATCTTTAAGACAGCTATTACCTGTTGATTTTGAAAAACCGAATACATCTAATAAAACTCAAATTGCTATTCAATGTTTAGAAATTAGAGATAATCCGGAATTTGAATATCGAGGAATGCATTTAGATGTTGGCCGTCATTTTTTCTCTGTCGATTTCATAAAAAAATACATCAATTTAATGTCAATGTTAAAAATGAATACCTTTCATTGGCACTTAACAGAAGATCAAGGTTGGCGAATTGAGATTAAAAAATACCCAAAACTACAAGAAGTTGCTGCTTATAGAGACGAAACACTAATCGGCCATTATAATGAGCAACCACAAAAATATGATGGAAAAAAATATGGAGGTTTTTACACACAAGAAGAAATAAAAGAAGTCGTAAAGTATGCTTCTGAAAGACAAATTACAATCATTCCAGAAATAGAAATGCCAGGGCACTCACAAGCAGCAATTGCGGCTTATCCTGAATTAGGTTGTACCGGAAAGCAAGTTAAAGTTGCAACTAAATGGGGGGTATTCGAAGATATTTATTGCTCTAAAGAAAGTACTTTTAAATTTTTAGAAGATGTAATTGATGAAGTAATTGAATTATTTCCTGGAAAATACATTCATATTGGGGGAGATGAGGCTCCTAAAACTAGATGGAAAGAATGTGCCCATTGTCAAAACCTTATCAAGAAAGAAGACTTAAAAGATGAACAGGGTTTGCAAAGTTACTTTATTGGTAGAATGGAAAAATACATTAATTCCAAAGGAAAACAGATTATTGGTTGGGACGAGATTCTAGAAGGTGGTTTGGCACCAAATGCTACTGTAATGTCTTGGAGAGGGATCAAAGGTGCGGTAGAGGCTGCTAAACAAGAGCACAATGTAATTCTTACACCTGGTTCTCATTGTTATTTTGATCATTATCAATCTGATAACGAAAATGAACCTTTGGCAATTGGCGGATTTCTTCCTTTAGAAAAAGTTTACAGTTTTAATCCAATTCCAGAGGAACTAACTAAAGAAGAAAGTAAATATGTTTTAGGTGCTCAGGGAAATGTTTGGACAGAATATATGCAAACTCCAGAAAAAGTTGAATACATGGCTTTTCCAAGAGCAATTGCACTGGCAGAAGTAGTTTGGTCTTCTTCTAAAAATAAAAATTATGGCGATTTTGTAAATAGATTAGAACATTTTCAAAAGCGATTAGATCTCTTAAATGTTAATTATGCAAATCATTTATATGAAGTAAAAGGGGAACTAGTAAGTGAAAACGGACAGTTAACTTACAAGCTAGAAACAACCACAGAAAAAAAAATAATATATTCTTTAGATGGCACAAAACCTTCCTATTTACTAGGTTTTGAGTACAAAAAACCAATTAAGATAAATACTGACACAAATATTAAATCGGCTATTTTTAATACCTCTAAAAAACAATTGGGTTTAATTTTCGAACAAAATATAAAAGTACATAAAGCTGTTGGAAAACAAATTTTCTTGAATGTTGCACCAGACAAAGCATACAATGCAGGTGGGAAAAAGGCGTTAATTAATGGTATTTCTGGAAACGACAAACGTTATGGAGATAAAGAATGGTTGGGGTTTTCAGGAGAAGATTTAGAAATTACGATTAATTTTGACACGCCTACAGAAATAAACAACATTTCTACACGTTTTTATAACGGAAATGGACAGTGGATTTACGCACCAAAAACATTTAATTTAGAGTTAAAATTAGAAAACGGAAAAATTATATCATCAAAAAATAGTATAAAAAATACAGGTAACCTATTGGTCAGCTTTAATTTAAACATCTCTCAATGGTATCCCGAAAATGAAATATTAAAATCTACTCAATTAAAAATCACTATTCCTAATTATGGGGTTATTGAAGAAGGTAAACAAGGTGCAGGCCATAAAGCTTGGACTTTTATTGATGAAATAATAGTTGAGTAAACAATTTCATTTTTAATAAAATGAGGAAGTTTATCGATAAGATTGTTAGGTCATTCTTACTCGCAATGACAAAATAAATAACATGAAACTAGAAATTTGTACAAACTCATATCAATCTGCTTTAAACGCTCAAAAATCTGGAGCCCACAGGATTGAGCTCTGCTCCGAATTAGCAATTGGAGGAATTACACCTTCTTTCGGTTTGTTAAAAAGAGTTTCTGAAGAAATCTCGATTCCTGTAAATGTTTTAATAAGACCGAGAAGTGGAAATTTTACTTATTCTGAAGAAGAATTTTTGTTGATGAAAGAAAATATTAAACTTTGTAAAGAACTTGGTTTTAACGGAATAGTTTCTGGTATTTTAAATATTGATAATTCAATTGATATTGTCAGAACAAAAGAGCTTATTGAACTTTCTAAACCATTATCTTTCACGTTTCATAGAGCTTTTGATTGTATTTCTAATCCTAAAAAATCTTTAGAAACATTAATCGAATTAGAAGTTGATAGCATTTTAACTTCCGGTAGCCAAGAAAAAGCAGAACAAGGAATTGAATTGCTAAAAGAATTAAACCAACTTGCAAATGGGAAAATCACAATCCTTCCAGGAAGTGGAATTAATTCAAAAAATGCTAAACTTTTTAAAGAAGCTGGATTTAAAGAAATTCATAGTTCAGCATCAAAAATTATTCATAAAGAAAACAGTATTTTCTTTGGAAACATGCCTCAAACTGAATCTGATATTACAGCTATCAAAGAAATTTTAAAAGTTATTAAAAATGCATAGAATTATTTTTGTTTTGTCAATTCTATTATTATTTGGATGTAGTTCTATAGAAAAAGAGGTTCCTCTAAAAATATTATTAACTGATAATTGGCAATTTAAAGGAATTGATACTTTAGATTGGAAAAATGCAACAGTCCCTGGAAATATTTTTACCGATTTATTAAAACATAAAATCATTGAAGATCCTTTTATAAAAACCAATGAAGAAAAAGTACAGTGGGTTTCTGAAAAAAGCTGGGAATATAAAACAACTTTTAACCTATCGGATAAAACTTTAAAGAAGGAAAATATTGAACTTAATTTTGAAGGTGTAGATACGTATGCTACTATTTATTTGAATAATTCTTTACTTGGACAAACAAATAACGCATTTAAAAAATTTAGTTTTAACATTAATGAATTTGCTAAAAAAGAGAATGAATTAAAAATAATTTTCACAAAAACAAATTATCATGAAACTTTGGAGGAAAAGAAGAGTCCATATAAATTACCAGAAGGAAATAGAATTTATACTAGAAAAGCACAGTTTCAATATGGTTGGGATTGGGGACCAAAATTAAACACCTCAGGAATTTGGAAAAGCATTTCTATAAAGGCTTGGAATGATCTAAAGTTTGAAAATATTTTTATCAAACAAAAAGAAATCAATAAAGAAAAAGCAACATTATCTATTGAAATTAGTATTATGAGTACTTCTGACAGAAATGTAAACCTTTTTACAAAAATTAATAGAGAAGTTATTTCTTCAAGTATTTCTCTAAAAAAAGGGAAGCATACCTACAAAGTTCCAATTGAAATTGTAAACCCAAAATTGTGGTGGACACATAATCTAGGAAATCCATATTTGTACAATTTTAATTTTCAATTGATCTTTGACGGTAAAATAAAAGATGAAAAAATAATTAAAAAAGGAATTAGAACGATAAAACTCATCACTAAGAAAGATAGTATTGGTGAATCTTTCTATTTTGAATTGAATGGGAAACCTTTTTACGCTAAAGGGGCAAACTATATTCCACAAAATAGTTTTCAAAATAAGGTTACCAATGAAAATTATGACAAACTATTATCTGACGTTGTAAGCTCAAATATGAATATGTTGCGAGTTTGGGGTGGTGGAATTTATGAAAATGATATTTTTTATAACCTGTGTGATAAAAAAGGAATTTTAGTTTGGCAAGATTTCATGTTTGCTTGTGCGATGTATCCAGGAGATATTGAGTTCTTAGAAAATGTTAAAGAAGAAGCAGAGCAGCAAGTTAAAAGGTTAAGAAATCATGCGTCTATTGCCTTGTGGTGCGGTAATAATGAAAATGCTGAAGGGTGGAAACGTTGGGAATGGCAAAACAATAGAACTGAAAAGGAGAAAAAAGATATTTGGAATGATTATTTAGCCGTTTTTGATACTATTTTACCAAAAGCAGTTGCTCAATTTAGTGAAACTGATTATTGGGAAACTTCACCAAAATACGGACGTGGAAATCCAAAATACAAAACTGAAGGAGATGCACATGATTGGTGGGTTTGGCATGATAGCTATCCTTTTGAGCATTTTGAAAATAATGTACCAAGGTTTATGAGTGAATTTGGGTTTCAGTCTTTTCCTAGTTTTGAAACGATTAATTATCTAAATCAAAATGATACGATCAACTTAAAAACGGATGCAATAAAATTGCATCAAAAACATGCAAAAGGTTTTCAGTTGATTGATGAATACATGAATCATGATTATCTGATTCCTACAAATGATAAAGATTATGTATATGTAAGTCAGTTATTACAAGCAAAAGGAATTGTAATGGGAATTGAAGCTCAAAGAAGAGCAAAACCTTATAATATGGGAACTTTGTATTGGCAACTAAATGATTGTTGGCCTGCAATTTCATGGTCTAGTATCGATTATTTTGGCAATTGGAAGGCGTTACAATATAAAGCTAAAAATGCTTTTGAAAACCTACTGATATCAACAACTTTTAAGAATAACAAAGTATCTATTTATATTGTTAATGACAACTTTAATGTTTACGGAGATCATCTAATTATTGAATTAATAGACTTTAAAGGAAATCTTATTTGGTCTGATAAAAAACTACTATCAATTGAAAAAGATTCAAGTACAAAAGTGTATGAATTAGATCTTACAAATAAAAATATTGACCCACAAAAAACATATTTAAAAGTTAAATTCTATAGTGAGCTTAAAGTATCATTCTTAGAAAAACCTAAAAATCTACTACTAGAAAACAGTGAAATAATTAAAAGTATTTCCCGATTTGATGACCAACAATTTTTAATAACTTTAGAAAGTAAAACTTTACAAAAAGATGTTTTTTTATATACAAGTGAAAAAGGGCATTTTAACAGAAACTTTTTCGACCTTGAACCCAATCAAGTTGAGGCAATATTTTTTAAAACGAAGGCGAAATCTTTAGATGATTTACAGATAAAAACATTGAATTCTATTAACGATGCTATTATTCCTTTGAAAACAGGTATCTAAATTTAAGTGTTTCTGGATTACTATCTAACAGCACTATTTATTACTAATAAACTGCGACTCTAAAAAACCCAATCCATAACCTAAAAACTGTGTAAAAGAAGTTACAATACTTAAAAAAGCAACTCGTATATTTTTATTCTGCGATAAGGAATCTAGGAAAATTAGCAAGAAATAAACTCCGTAAAAATATAGTAATTGATTAAAACCAAAAATTACTAAAATAATACTGATATCAAACCCTATTATAAATAGACAGGGAAACCAATACGTTAGTTTTACAGTCTCTGGATACATTTTATTTAGTTTTGGCCTTGCAGTTCCAAATCCAAAAGTTTGTTTAAAAAATTGCTTAATTGTACTTCTACGTTTATGATATACAAAAGCCTTCTCTATCAATTGAGTTTCAAAACCATTTTTCCACAAACGAAAAGTTAAATCGATATCTTCTCCGTTTTTCATTTTAGAAAAACCATTTGTTTTACTAAAAGCTTTCTGTGAAAGCCCTAAATTAAAACTTCTTGGTTGAAATTCACCAACAGCTTGTTTTTTACCACGAATTCCGCCAGTTGTTAACACGGAAGTCATCGAATAATTAATGGCTTTTTGTAACAAAGTAAAACTTTTATGTGCCGCATCTGGACCTCCAAAAGCATCAGTAAAATCATTCTCTAATGCTTTTTTAACTACTGATAGATATTGATTTGGAACAATAACATCAGAATCTAAAATGATAAAATAATTACCTAAAGCTTGTTGCATTCCGAAATTACGGCTAGCTCCTGCTCCACTGTTCTCTTTAAAAAAGTATGTTAAATTAAGTTGATCTTTATATTTCTCGACAATACTTTCACTTTTTTGGGTTGAACCATCTTCTATAATTAAGACTTCAAAATCAGTAGAAAAATCTTGTTTAGTAAGACTCTCTAACAACTCGTCAATTTCATTTGGACGATTGTATACTGGGATTATGATGGAGAAATTTAAATTCAAGTATTTATTTTTAACAAAATTACAAAAATGGCATCAAACAAAAAATGCAAACCGAAATCGATTTGCATTTTTATATTATTTTAATTTAATTTAAAGTTTATTCTTTAATAATTTTATAACTCCCTCTAGAATCACCAGATTGAACTTGAACAATATATACACCTTTTGCAAGTGTAGTCAGGTTAATTTCAGCAGTCTTAGTGTTTACCTTTTCAGAAAAAACTTGTTGTCCTAAAAGATTATAAACTTCAAACACATCTATTGTTTCTTGTGAAGTAAAAGTAATTTTATCTTTCACCAATGTTGGAAATAAATTAAAGTTTTCGATAGAGTTATTAGCAACACCTAAAGTAGTTGTTGTAATTTGAAAATTATCTATATAAAAATCATTGTCTTCATTAGAAGTATCTGAAAAAGCATAATATGCAAATTGAACCACGTCTCCATAGCTACTTAAAGTAATTTCTGCTGCTGACTGACCAGTGTTACTAATTGTAGAAGTGGAGTCCCATCTAAAGAGTTCTTGCCATGAAGAACCACCATCTTGGGTTACTAATAATGCTACGTAATCATCAGTTCCTAGAGTTGCAGCAGATGTACTATTGTACCCTGTTAATGCAACATCATAGTTTAAGTAATATGTTGCACCAGATAAATTAAATTGTGGAGAGATTAAATACTCATCAATAGAACCTCCATAAATATTTACTTTAGATGATGCTCCATTTATATTATTTGAATCATAGGCAAAATTACCAGAAGAAAAGCTTGAACTTGAACCTGAAGGCGCCATATACGCTCCGTTAGCTTCTGTCCAATCACCTGGGTAATTACTAAAGTCCTCAGAATAATTAGGGACAATAGGTGGTGAAGGTGATCCCACACATATATTAAAATTATTATTTGCAATTGTACTATACCATCCATAAACTCTTACAAGATAAGTATTAGAAGGCGTTAAGCTAGATAAAATTAATTCATTTGGATCACTATCAGCAACAAGTACAAGTGCATCACAACCACCAGTAGCGTCATAAACTCCCATTCCCATGTCAGTACTTGTCGAAGTTCCACCTCCTTGGTTTACAATACTAGAAAGAGATACTTTATGATCTGTTCCGGTTGCAATAAATGAAAACCAAACATCATTATTTGGTGTACCTGTAACATCGTCTACTTGTGAGGAAGCTGTTGCTCCTAAGTTAGTTCCGGCTGTAACGTTAGAACAACTTTGATCTGTGTTTACTGTTAGACTTATAGCATCATCACAATCGTCATTTGATGGGGGTGTAAATGGCATTGTCCAAGAAATAGTAGCCAAACCACTATCATCATCTCCAACACAGTTTGCTATGACATAAATATCATACGTTTCTCCTGGAGTTAAAGTATCTATTGTTAAAGAATTGTTAGATACTTGATATAAAGTACCTGATCCTTGAGTAAAACCTGTAATACCCCACTCATAAGTCCATTCTGTTTCACTTCCACCAGCTACCCAAGATATCTCTACATCTGTTGGAGAAATTGGAGACGCTGTTAGACTTGTAACAGGTAGACAGCTTGGAGTTTCTTCAATTAAAATATCATCTATATTTAATGAGGCTCCATCTGCACCCGAATAATTAAATATTATTTTAACATCACTCTGTCCAGCGTAAGCAGATAAGTCTATTGTTTTTTCATACCAAATAAAATTAGTAAATACACCTGCATCTGCTTCTGTAAAGACTTGTGTTATATCCGTTCCATCATCCACACTTACAATAAAATCATAATTATTGTTTGGATCCACTGACCAATAATAGCTCATATTCCATGAAAACATTAATCTTGGATTTGTAGCAGATGACAAGTTTATTGACGGGCTAGTAAGAGTTTCATCTTGAGCGGCTAGATCATAAGCAACTGTAGCACTATTAGATCCAGTATTAGCTGTGGCTGCTGATATTACCCATGTCTGTGAACTATTCGTTTGTGTTAATACCCAATCATCAGGAAAGGCTGTTCCCGACTCAAATCCTTCAGATAGATATTGTCCAAAAGAAAAGGATGAATAAAGAAATGTCATTAAAAATAGTAAAGTAATTTTTTTCATAAGAATTGTTTTGATTTGATTCATATGCAAAATACACTTTTTTTTAAGATATTCCTTTTTTTTGACTAATATTACACAGAAACAACTTAATAATTAAATTATTATCAATAAAAAAAGGATATGATTAATTTAATCATATCCTTTTTTTATTATTGTTTTAATTATTATTTATTCAAACTTTTCCATCACGGACTCACTTACGCCCATATTAGAAAACCCACCATCATGAAATAGGTTTTGCAAAGTAACTTTTTTAGTTAAATCTGAAAACATAGAAATAGTGTAATCTGCACAATCTGATGCTGTTGCGTTTCCTAGCGGACTCATTTTTTCTGCATACGCAATAAAGCCATCAAATCCTTTAACCCCACTCCCTGCTGTAGTAGGTGTTGGGGATTGAGAAATTGTATTTACTCTAACTTTGTGATCTCTACCAAAGAAATACCCAAAACTACGTGCAATACTTTCTAAATAAGCCTTATTATCTGCCATATCATTGTAATCTGGAAACACTCTTTGCGCTGCCATATAGGTCAGAGCAACAATAGAACCCCATTCATTCATGGCGTTTTTATTGTAGAGTACATTCATTACTTTATGAAAAGAAACTGCAGATATATCCCAACCTTTTTTCGTGAAATCGTAGTTAGAGTTTGTATAATGTTTTCCTTTTCTAACGTTTACAGACATACCAATTGAATGTAAAACAAAATCAATTTTACCTCCTAAAATTTCCATAGATTTTTCAACTAAATTGTTTAAATCTTCTATAGAAGTTGCATCTGCTCCAATAATTTGAGAACCTGTTTTTTCTGCCAACGCATTTAACTCTCCCATTCTTAAAGCAATTGGCGCATTTGACAACACAAAAGTTGCCCCTTCTTCATGTGCTTTTTCTGCTACTTTCCAAGCTATTGATTGTTGGTTTAAAGCTCCAAAAATAATTCCTCTTTTTCCTTTTAATAAATTATATGACATACGTATAAGTTGTTAATGTTTAGTCTTTCGTTGATTGTTATTTAGCTGCAAATATAATCTTAATTTAATAACTCTTTTGCATGTGTAATTGCGGTTTCTGAAATTTCTTTTCCACTTAACATTTCTGCAATTTCAACAATTCTTTCATCTGCAGATAATAATCTTAAATTTGTAGTTGTAACACTATTAATTTCTTCTTTATACACCTTGTAATGATTATCTCCTTTTGCTGCGACTTGTGGTAAATGTGTAATAGAAATAACTTGCATATGTTTACTCATTTGCTGCATAATTGCTGCAATCTTATTAGAAACTTCACCAGAAACTCCAGTATCAATTTCATCAAAAATAATGGTTGGTAATTGTGTGTTTTCAGATAACACTTTCTTTACAGCCAGCATAATTCTTGATAACTCTCCACCAGAAGCTACTTTTTTAAGTTCTCCAAAGTTACCGCCTTTATTTGCTGAGAATAAAAACTCTAATTCATCTTTTCCGTTTGAAAAATATTTAGAAGTTGGTTTTATATTGATAGAAAAACGAGCATTTTCCATACCTAAATCTGATAATAGAAGCTCTAATTCCTTTTTTAAATTTGGAATAACTTTTTTTCTAGTATCTGTAATTTTTAGAGCAATTTGGTCTAATTTTTCAGAAACATCCTCAATTTCTTTTTTCTTGTGATTGATTACTTCATCTGCACTTTCTACTTGACGTACTTTATCTGATAAATCTTCTAAAACGTTCACTAATTCTTGATTAGAATTTACTGCATGTTTTTTTTGTAAGTTATACAGTAATTGCAATCTGTCATTAATTTCTTCTGCTTCATTAGGATTGAACTCTACGTTTTCATTCGCTGTTTCTAATTCACTAACAATATCATCAATCTCAATTTTTACACTTGTAATTCTTTCTGATACATCTTGATATTCTTTAGAAAAAGAAGCAATTTTAGACAATCTATTTTCTAAGGTATTTAGTAAGTTTTGTATGCCAACCTCCTCATTTACAGAAAGGTCTAAAGCTTCAGCTAAATTAAGTTTAATGTCTTCTATATTGTTTAATTTCTCAAGCTTTTCTTCTAGATTATTTTGTTCATCAACTTGTAAATTCGCATCTTCTAACTCCTTAAATAAGTGCGAGTTATAATCATATTGCAAATTAATTTCTCTTTGATTGTTCTCAAGGTTTTCTAACTCTTTTTTAAGTTGATGTAATTGATATACTCCTCTTTTATAAGAAGCTACTTTTTTTGCATTCTTAGCCAAAGCATCTAAAACTGTAAACTGAAAACTAGCATCAGATAATTGCATGGTTTGATGTTGAGAATGTACATCTATTAATTTTGATCTTAATTCATTTAAAATAGATAATGTTATAGGTGTATCATTTACAAAAGCACGTGATTTACCTGAAGGTAAAATCTCTCTTCTTAGAATAGTGATGTCTTCGTAATCTAAATCTACTTTTTCAAAAAAATCTTTTAAATTGTAGCTAGCAATCGCAACTTTTGCTTCTACAATACATTTTTTTGAAGTGTCTTTTAAAGAAGATAAATCTGCTCTATTACCTAAAACAAGTCCTAAAGCACCTAAAAGTATAGACTTTCCTGCACCTGTTTCTCCTGTAATAATAGAAAGACCAGAAGAAAGATCAATAGATAATTGATTGATTAAGGCGTAGTTATGTATTGATAATGAGGTTAACAAATTCGCGAAATTTAGTGCTAAAATTAGTGAATTAATTTCAAAAAAAATAAAGAAAAATACTATTCAATCTTTCTCCACTTAGAATTATTATTTGGAGAAATTTTTCTTAGCGAAGTTGTTAAACGGGAAGCATTTTTTGTTTTGGGACCATCAGAGTAAATACGAACAACTTCATCCGCTTTTGCATCAAAAAAGACTCTAATCAAATAATTACCAACTGTTTTATTAAAAATATTTTCTATCGAGATTACTGCGTCCTCAACTGCTTGTTTTCCAAAGTCCTTATTGGTAGCAAAATTATCTAATCCTTTTATGTGATAGTTGTACAAGGCATTTCTATACGTTTTTAGTTTAGGTGACAATAAATTGTCTATCAATAAAAAACGATTTTGTTTACCAACCACATTCTGCCAAGAAGATAATCCACTTTGTTGTGCTTGTAACATTACATTCTGAGCTTCTTTTAATTCAGTTTCTCCGCCAAATTTAGAAAAGGTGTCTGCATCAACTCCTAAAATTGTGTATACATAAAAAACAATCGTAGAAATTAGATTGCTATCAAAAGAGTTTTTATTGTAAATTAAAGGATCAAACTCATTGTACTTAAAAGAGAAATCATTGTCTTTTAAATTTAAAACAGGACTTGTGTAACTAGAACCAAAAACGGGTCTTGTAGACTGTATCTGTAAAGTGGCTGTAAAGGTATTATTATCTCTAGCAGTTATAATAATAGTCATTGCACAATCTATTCTCTCTAAAGATTCTACTGTTCTGTCTGTCCATTCAGTTTGATTGATAAACTCAGTTAAAGACTTTTGCAGTGTTGTAAAAACTTGTCTATTAGAGCCCCCTATTTGTTCGTAGTTTACATTGATCAAACAGTTTAATTCTTGTGAATTAATATTGATGTTCATCAAAAACAAAGCAAAAAGAAAAACAAGTTTACGCATGTTATATTATAGATTTATAAATTTATAGATAAAAGACTTTAAGTTACGTAAATTTGTCTTACTACCAATAATCTTAACTTTTGATTCTTGAAATAATTTCATTGATAATATCTTTAGCAACTGCTGCTTTCGATTTTAATTCAAATGGTTTTTCATTCAAATTTTTATCAATAATAGTTATTTTATTTGTGTTAGTTGCAAAACCAGCACCTTTATCTTGTAAAGAGTTTAAAACAATTAAGTCTAAATTCTTACGCTGAAGCTTACTTTTTGCATTTTCAATTTCGTTATTGGTCTCTAATGCAAAACCTACTAAAAACTGATGCTTCTTAATAAACCCTAAAGAAGCTAAAATATCTTTTGTTGGTGTTAGCTCCATAGCTAACGAAGAATCCTTCTTTTTTATTTTCTGATGGGCAACATTTTTCGGTTTATAATCTGCAACAGCCGCAGACAATAGTGCAATATCTACTTCATTAAAATATTTATGAGCTTCATTGTACATTTCGTCAGCAGAAACCACATCTATTCTTTTAACGAAAGAATGTTTTACTTGTTGATGACTAGGACCAGAAATTAAAATAACTTCTGCACCTAAATTAGCCGCTGCATTTGCAAGTGCAAATCCCATTTTTCCTGAAGAATAATTCCCTATAAAACGCACAGGATCTATTGCTTCGTATGTTGGACCAGCAGTAATTAATACTTTTTTTCCACGAAGAGGCAGTTTTGATAAAATATCATTCTCAATAAAAGAGATAATATCCTGAGGTTCTGCCATTCTTCCTTCACCTACTAAGCCACTTGCTAATTCGCCCGAAGCAGCAGGAATTAAAATATTACCAAAAGAGTGTAATGTATCTAAACTTTCTTTAGTTGATGGATGAATATACATATCTAAATCCATTGCTGGCGCAAAATATACAGGACATTTTGCGGACAAATAGGTTGCTAACAATAAATTGTCGCAAGTTCCATTTGACATTTTAGAAAGTGTATTTGCAGTTGTAGGAGCAATTAAAAAATAATCTGCCCAAAGACCTAAATCAACATGGTTGTTCCAAACTTCATTTTCGTCTTCTTTATCATAAAAAGTAGAATGAACAGGATTTTTAGAAAGTGTAGAAAGGGTAAGAGGTGTTATAAAATCTTTAGACGCAGGTGTCATAATTACTTTAACATCTGCGTCTAATTTTATAAACAAACGAACTAAACTAGCCGTTTTGTAAGCGGCAATTCCAGCTGTAATGCCTAAAAGAATCTTTTTACCGCTTAGAACAGACATTATTCCGAGTCTGGAGTTCTAAAGTATACTTTATCATTTAACCATTCATCAACAGCAATTGCCGTTGGCTTTGGTAATCGTTCGTAAAATTTAGAAACTTCAATTTGTTCTTTGTTTTCAAAAACTTCTTCTAAACTATCGTTATAAGTTGCAAACTCATCTAATTTATCTACTAATTCTTTCTTCAAATCAGAATTGATTTGTGTTGCTCTTTTGGCAATAATAGAAATAGCTTCATAAATATTTTCTGTAGGAGCTTCAATCTCGTTTTTGTCATAAGTAATTGTACTTATAGCAGCTTGGGTATCTTTATAATCCATAATTTATTATTTCTCTTTTGTATTCTTTTCTTCTTGCTCTTTTGCTTTTGCTGATTTTTCAACTTTAGCAATAATACTATCTACTCTTTTTTGCTCTTTATTTAAAGTCGCCAACATTTCATTACATTCTTCCATGAATTTTGACTCAGGATAGTTTCTTTCTAATTTTTCGTAGGCTTCGATAGCATCTTTAATACGATTCGTTTTTCTTCTATCAGTACTTTTTAAAACAAAATCATGAGCCGCTTTTAATCTATAATATAATGCTTCTTCTTTAAATTCTGATCCTAAATAATCTGACAATAAATTATCAAAAGCTTGAATTGCAGCTTTATAATTCCTCATATCATAACCTGAAGTAATATAATACGTTTTTGCAATTTCGAAATATTTTTGCTGTAACTTATAACGAATTTCTTTATAATGTTTATTTGCTTCATCAATTTTTGATGAATTTGGATACGTGTTTATAAAAATTTGAAAAGCTTCTAATGCTTTATTCGTGTCTGTAGGGTCTTTACTAAAAACTGGTGACGCTAATTTGTAGCTGTAAGCAGATAAAAACGCGGCATCTTCTTTTTTAGAACTTTTAGAGTAATTCTTTGTAAAACGATCAAAATAATAACCTGCAATACTATAATTTTTTTCGTTGAAGTTTGATTGTGCAACCATAAACTGGACACGCTCCATTTGAGGTTTCCCCCTGTAGGCAGGAGTTACTTTTTCAAACAAACGTAATGCTTTACTGTAATTTTTACTTTCGTACATTTTTACAGCCATTTTGTATTGGTCTTCAATACTTCCTTTGTTTAATACTTTTTGATATTCTCCACAAGAAAATAACAAAAGGCTAAACACCAATAAACACGCTAAATTTTTAATTTTTTGCATCGGGCAAAATTACTAATTAAATATGGATAAATAAAACGATTTTTCACACTCAAAGTTGTGATATGCAATAATCAATAAAAAATGCTGATTAAAACACGTATAAGGTACTAAATATTTGTTAAGGTTGTTTTTCAGTATCTGTAGATATCAATTGCTTTATATCATTATCAAACAAATAAAACCCGCCCTTATCATCACCAATCAACTTAATTTTATCTAAAATATTTCTTGCTAAAGCTTCTTCTTCTATTTGTTCTGAAACATACCATTGTAAAAAATTATGAGTGGCATAATCTTTTTGTTGTAAACAAATATCTATTAAATTATTAATACAAGCAGATACTTTTACTTCATGATTAAATAACTCTTGGAACATTTCTTTAAAAGAACCAAATTCTACTGGAGGAGCTTCTAATGAAGACACCTTAGCATGTCCTCCTCTTTCATTTACAAACTTCACCATTTTTAACATGTGCATTCTTTCTTCATCTGAGTGTGCATACATGAATTGCGCAACGCCCTCAAAACCTAACACTTCTGCCCAAGATGCCATCGATAAATATACTTGAGATGATTGTGCTTCTATTGTTATTTGGCTGTTTAAAGCCTCTTCTATTATTGGTGATAACATATTAATTATATTTATTGTAATTCCTTACTACATCAAAAATACAACTTTAAAAAAAGCTAGCCTCTTAAAAAGGTTCTATAATTACTATTTTGAATGCGTCTCAGTATTAAAAATTTGCAACGTAATTTATAATTTTAGATGCTAATGCTTCACTTGCTTTTACTAAAGGTAAGCGTACATTATTTGAACAAATACCTAATTCTTGTAATACTGTTTTAATTCCTGCAGGGTTATTTTCTTCAAAGATAAAATCGATAACATCCATCATCTTAAAATGAATCTCATATCCTTCTTTATTATTTCCTTGTAAACCGTGATTAATCATCGTAGAAAACTCTTTTGGAAAAGCTTGTCCAATTACCGAAATAACTCCCGAACCACCAGCTAAAGTTACACCTAAAGCCAAATCATCATCTCCAGAAATAATTAAAAAATCTGCTGGTTTGTCTTTTAGTAATGTATTATATTGCTGTTGATTGTTTCCTGCTTCTTTTATAGCTACAATATTATCAAAATCATTCGCCAAGCGTAAGGTCGTTGCTGGTTCCATATTTTTAGCTGTTCTTCCAGGAACATTATATAAAATTATAGGCAAATCTGTAGCTTCTGCAAGCGCTTTGTAATGCTGATAAAAACCTTCTTGGGTTGGTTTACTATAGTAAGGGACTACAGAAAGAATACCATCTATTCCAGAAAAATCTCTTACTTGTAATTCATTTACAACCTCTAAAGTATTATTACCGCCAACCCCCAAAACCAAGGGCAAACGTTTGTTATTTTCTTTTACAATAATTGCTATAATTTGCTCCTTTTCTTCTTTAGAAATTGTAGCACTCTCAGCCGTTGTACCGTTAATTACTAAATAATCCGTTCCATTATTAATATTGAAATTCACTAATTTAATAAGCGCATCAACATCTACAGTTAAATCATCTTTAAAAGGAGTAACCAAAGCAACACCAGTACCAATAAATTTTTGCATTATTTTTAATTTTTACGAGAGTAAAATTACAATATTACAATTGATTAAAAAGTGAAATATTGAATTCTTATAAAGAATAAACAACTTTAGGTTTGAAGTTTAATTTTTTATTTTTTTTAAAATTTTTAAATATTTCTTTAGCTCCGAAAGAAACATATCTGTTTTAATTGGAACTTCTGCAATTTCAATATCATACAAACGCTGATTTACTTTCGAAATACCAACCTTAAATGTGGCATTAGACCTTAAAACTGCATTTTCTAAATACCAATTTTTCTTACTGAAGTATCCAATTAATAAATCAAACGGTTCGTCTATAAAGTTTTTGAAATTTGGCTGGCTAATGTTTCCGTTCCAACTAAAATCTATTTCAGAAAAGTGTTTGTAAGAAACTTCTTGATTTTTTTTATGAGGTCTAAAACTATAAATTTTAGCATTTCTAATATTTAATAACTTTTCTACCTCCTCTTTTATATTTACCCAATTAGAAATTTCATCTGTAGTTAAAATAGCAACCGTTTTTATTTCTTTTTGTGAAACAACTCTATTATTCTCTTTTTCTAGGAGAACCTTTCGAAACTGCTTCTTTAAAAAATATCTTTTATATCTTATGAAATTGAGCAAATTATGATTTTTTTAAGTGTGCTAAAATACTATTATTTATTTGTTTGTATCTCTAACAAAATAAATTGATTTAATTGTTTTCCATAAAGTTGAAAATTATTGTCAGCAACCATAACCAAAAATTGAAAACAGTTCTTTATTCTTGGTGAGCAGTTTTAGCAATTATAGCGCGACAAATTAAATATTGTGCAACAATATAAGTTAACATTATACTTATAGCATAAAATTCTTTTGGCTCGTAAAATTTGTTAAGCGCAATTAAACTATCAGAAATTATAAAAATAATAGTTCCTAAAAAAAGCCATGAATTTGCTGTGTTTTTTTCTTGCATATAATTTAAAAAAGAAAGGGCTCCAAAAGAAGAAATTACAACTCCATAAAAAATTACAGGAATTTTCATTTCTCCAAGATTGTCAATTATCAAATACAAAAAAGAAAATAGAAACACCACAAATGGCAAAGAAGCTAATACTACTTTTTGAAAGCTAACTTTCTTTATAATAGAAGCCGTTATTTTAATATACATTAAATGTGCCAATAAAAAAGAAGCTAATCCGTATACAAAAAAGTGGTTTTTAAAGAGCAGTAAAACATCCCCCCAAAAAGAAAAGAACAAAGCTGAAACATACCAAAAGCTTGGTTTTTTAACGGCAACTAAATAGACAATCACTAAAGTTGTAATTAAAAAAGGCTTGCTTATAAAGGCAATTTTCTCACTAAATAATAATCCCAATACATGTAAAACAACAACTGCTAAAAAAGCAATGGAAGCAATTGTTGTTTTTGTTTGTTTTGTTATCAATTTATAATTTTCTTCTGTTATCATCAGACTCTGTGTCAATCAATTTATTATAAGGATCGACACCAACCTCAACAGGTTTTTTATCAACGATAATAGTAAGCTTATTATGTATGGCCGTAATTTTATGTTTCTTTAAATACAGTTCTATTTCTTTCTTTTCTCCATCAACTTCCTCTTCTGTAAAAATACCAATATCGATATAATCTTCTAAATGAACAGACAAAATTGGTTTGGTCATTTTTTCGGTTTTATAGGTTAAAGTGTCACCTACTTTTTCGCCATAAAACTTTTTCCCTTTCTCATCATTTCTGTATTTAGAAACCTCAAACTCTATATCTACTTGATACTTTCCGTTCTCTAATTCAGTCGTTTTTGCATCTATAATTCTGTTTCTATATAAAGTAATCGTTTCAAACATGTCTTTAATTACATATTTTAAAGAATCGGGAGTTGCCTCTCTTATATAATCAACCATTTCTATAGACGTTGTGTAGGGCGGTTCTTGAAATTTCACCTTTTCTACATATTTCTTTAAAGCTCCGTTTAAATTCTCTTCACCGATATAATCGCTCAACGCATACAACACTAAAGATCCTTTTTGATAACGAATATACCCTTGACCGTCATTATACATTAACGGGTTTTCTCTTTTACGTTCTAAAGTTCTTTGGGTTAAGTAATCATCTAAAGCTTTCTTTAAGAATTTACGCATTTTAGATTTTCCTTGCTGATGTTCTAATACTTTTAAAGAAACATATTCAGAGACACTTTCTGATAACATTGTGGCACCTAAAACGTCTGCTCCAATTACTTGGTGCGCCCACCATTGATGTGCAACTTCATGAACCGTAATTGCAAAAGGATAATCAACACCACCATCTTTAGAATCATCTACATCAGCAATAAAACCAATCGCTTCAGAAAACGGAATTGTATTTGGAAAAGCCTGGGCAAATCCTCCTCCGGTTTTTGGAAACTCAATAATTCTTAATTGTGTATGTTCATAAGGACTAAAGTTCTTTGAATTATAATCTAATGATGCTTTCATTCCATTCATCATACGATCTAAATTATAATCATGTGTTTTATGATAATAAATTTCTAAACTAATTCCTTTCCACATTTCTTTTTTAACCTCATATCTTCCTGAGTTAAATGCGTAGAAATTTAAAATCTTGCTATCCATTTTATAGTGGAAGTACTTTCGCCCCTCTTTTACCCATTCTTTTTGTAAATATCCTGGAGCAATAGCAATTTGATCTTCGGATGTAGAAACGGTTGCTTCGAAATTGATCCAATCTGAATCTTTAGAAATATACGTATCTCCTAAAGCTGTAGAATCTGATGGATGTGGTTTTAAATCATTCTCGCCTAAACCAAATTTCTTGCGCGTTTTATTGTCTGTTAATTCTCCTCTAGTTGAATAGCCTAATGTTGGGAAAATTCCATTATTGATAAATGTTCCGTTTTCGATAACATTAGAATTACTTCTTAATGACGTATTTTTCTTATTATGAATAGCAACCGACAATGTTAAGGTATCTCCTGGCTGAATCTTTTTATCAAACTTATAAATATCAAAATTCTGAATAGAATCTTCTAAAACCAATGTATTTTGCAAACTAAACTCAAAAGTACTTGGGTATCCGTTATGATTTAAGAAAATACTATCGATAGCAACATCGGTTTTATTTACCATTGTCATTATTGTAGAAGCTTCAAAATTTCTTTTCTTCGGAAAAATATTCATTTCAGTATTCACAGCAATAATTCTTGGCTGCGCATAGTTCTCGAATTTCTTGTACGTTTTTTCCCAATCTACTCTACTCTGCTCTCTTTCTTTAGATGACATTCTTTTATTGTCTAAATTATTCTCTTTATAAGTAGAGAATCCTAGATATAAAAATGCCATAAATGATAAAATAAAACCAGCGATAGTCAATCCTTTAAAACGGCTTTTAGCAATTGAAAAACGTTCTTTAAATGAATTCGGAATTCCACGAACCCAAAATAAAGCCGCAGTAATTAATAATAGTAATCCGCCAAAAACCCAATAGATCTTATAGTAGAAATAGACCCATAAAGATGCTCCATAACCATTCATGTCAGAATAATTAAATCCAGGACCTTGGTTGTATTTAAAGATAGATTGCTCTACTCCTGCAAACCCTAATAACGGAATTCCGATTGATAACACAATCAATACAAATAAACCTAAGTATGGATTTCTAATGATTGTTTGAACAAATAATGCCAATAGTGCCCAAACGATATAGTTTATCAACCTTAAACCAAAAAGTTCCTTTATATAGTGCCCAATTTCAAAATCGAAATATCCTTTATAGATTTGAAAAGCGATTCCTGCAATCATAATTACCGACAATAACACGATTTGCATTTTTACCAACGCAATTAATTTAGACAATAACAACGCCCAGTTAGGAATTGGAGTTACATCTATTAAGTGATCTGCTCTTGCAATTTTTGCTCTATGAATTAACATTCCGGCATATAAAAATGTACAAATATTGATAGCTACCGTAAACGAACCTCCTTGACTTAGCATTTTCCAGGTTACCGGAAGTGTTGCGGTACCAAATAAATTACCAACTTCGGATAAGGCAATTAGTATAATTATTAATCCGACTAAAACAATACTGATAAAAGGCCAACTTTTAACAATGTATTTTAAATCGATATTAGAAAGTTTCCATGTTGTTTTTAAGTTTTGCAGAAAAGAATAATCATAACTAACTTTCGGTAAATTGATTCTTGTAATTCCGCCAAAATTAGATTTTGTTGCTCTTTCTGATTTCTTTTTTCTAAATGAAAATGAGAGTGCATTCTGAGTAAAAGAAAAGAATTTATACACCAATCCAAAAACAAAAATGCCAACTCCTAACCATAAAAAACGATTGTATAAAACAACTCCTTTTACTGGTAAGTGCAATTCGTTTTGTTCAGAAACCGTCCAATAACGCGTATAATAATTAGAAGCAGCTCCTCCAAACGGATCTACAATTGCCGCTAAATATCTATTCTCTGGATCAGACAATAAGCTTTCCATTAATCCTTGCACAAATAGCAAAAGAATAACAGTAATAAAACCGGCAGCAATATTTCGTGTAAAAGTTACGACTCCAAAAACAATAGCTCCAAACAATAAAACATTTGGTAAAATATAAACAGTATATGCATTGAAATACGATTTAAAATCAAATGCTCCAACAATCTCTGAATTTGTTCCTGGTAATCTGAATCCTATAAACATAGCAATACCAATTGATAACACAATTAAGGTTACAATGCAAATTGAACTTAAAAACTTAGCAAATAAATAATTGGCTTTTGTAAACGGATACGAATACAAAATGGTATGCATTTCGCTTTTATAATCTCTGTAAACCGAAACTCCAATAATAGATGGAAAGAGGAAAAAAATTAAAATAGACATTAAGTTAAACAACCCTGCAACGCCAGAAGGAGAATTTACAATGGATGCAGAACCTGTTGTTTCTGTTGAAAAATCGAAAAACCCTGCAGAACTTGCTGAGAAAAGTAAGGCAATAATGAAAAATATCGCCAAATAAATATAAAAAGCTGGCTTCTTAAACCAGTACTTTAATTCTTGCTTAAATATTGTAGAAAACATAAGTGTTGTGTAAAAGTTGAACTGTTAAATTGTGTAGTTTTAGTTCTCGACTGCGCTCGAACTGACATTCTAATTATGCAATAACAGGTTCATCTTGTTTTAATGCGATGAAATATACATCATCTAATTGTGGTGTTCCTTGCTCAAAATCTTCTCCTGGTTTTTCTGAAGCATGCACTCTAATATTTAAGGTATCGTCTTGATTGTAATTAGAAGATAAAATATTGAATACTTTTTCTGCTTCTTCTAATTCATCTCTAGAAACAATCTTTGTCCAGATTGTACCTGCTATTTCTTGTGTTGCTTCTAATGGCGTTGTGTGTTTTAATATTTTACCTCCATTTAAAATTGCCATTTCATTACACAACTCTTTTACATCGTCAACAATATGAGTAGAGAAAATCACCGTTGTATTTGTACCAACTTCACGTAAAACATTTAAAAAACGATGTCTTTCTGCTGGATCTAAACCTGCAGTTGGTTCATCAACAATAATTAGTTTTGGGTTGTTTAACAATAATTGGGCAATACCAAAACGCTGTTTCATTCCGCCAGAATACCCTGCAACATATTTGTTTCTTACATCATATAAATTAGTGATTTCTAACACCTCTTTTACAATTGCTTTTCTTTCTGATGTATTAGAAATTCCTTTTAAAGTCGCAAAATAATCTAGCAAATCTTCTGCAGACATTTTAGGATACACGCCAAAAGATTGAGGTAAATATCCAAGCACTTTTCTTAAAGACATATTGTCTTCTAAAACATTAATATCACCAAAAGTAATAGAACCAGAATCAGGACTTTGTAAAGTAGCAATAGTTCTCATCAATGATGATTTACCAGCTCCATTTGGACCTAATAATCCAAACATACCTGTGCCAATTTCGATACTTAAATCGTCAATAGCTTTAACACCGTTTTTATATGTCTTGGTTAAATTTTCAATGACTAACTTCATATTCTTGGTTTTAGTGATTTTTACTTTCGTGATTAGTGTAAAAGTAAGAAGTTTTGTTACACTTTTTTGTGCTTTTTTTAATGTAAATCCTAAAAAAACGCATTATTTTTACATTTATCAAGAAAGAATCAATTTTTATAAAAATATAAATAATGGCAAAAAAATCAATTTTAAATAAAAAATCGCTTACATTTTTAGAAAAATATTTAAATAATGCTGCCCCTACTGGATACGAATGGGAAGGTCAGAAAATTTGGATGGATTATCTAAAACCTTATGTGGACACTTTTATTACAGATACGTATGGTTCTGCTGTAGGAGTTATAAATCCAGATGCAAAATATAAAGTAGTCATTGAAGGGCATGCAGATGAAATTTCTTGGTATGTTAATTATATATCTGATAATGGATTGATTTATGTGATTAGAAATGGTGGTTCAGATCATCAAATTGCACCAAGTAAAATTGTAAATATTCATACTAAAAACGGAATTGTAAAAGGAGTTTTTGGGTGGCCAGCAATTCACACAAGAGATAAATCTAATGAAGAAGCACCAAAACCAGATAATATTTTTATCGATACAGGTTGTGCGACAAAAGCAGAAGTTGAAAAATTAGGCGTTCATGTTGGTTGTGTAATTACCTATCCAGATGAATTTCATATTTTAAACGGAGATAAATTTGTTTGTAGAGCTTTAGATAATAGAATGGGTGGTTTTATGATTGCTGAAGTAGCTCGTTTATTAAAAGAAAATAAGAAAGAATTGCCTTTCGGATTGTACATTACAAACTCTGTACAAGAAGAAATTGGCTTACGTGGAGCTGAAATGATTACACAAACAATAAAACCAAATGTTGCTATTGTTACAGATGTTACTCATGACACGACTACGCCTATGATTGATGTAAAAAAAGAAGGCCATTTAGAGATGGGTAAAGGTCCAGTGATTGCATATGCACCAGCTGTACAACAAAAATTACGCGATTTAATTACAGAAACTGCTGAAGCAAATAAAATTCCTTTTCAACGTTCTGCACTTTCAAGAGCAACAGGAACAGATACAGATGCTTTTGCTTATAGTAATGGCGGAGTTGCTTCTGCATTGATTTCTTTACCATTAAGATACATGCACACCACTGTAGAAATGGTGCATAGAGATGATGTAGAAAATGTGATTAAAATGATTTATGAAACACTTTTAAAAATCAAAGACGGAGAAACTTTTTCTTATTTTGATTAAATAAAGAAAGACACGAATTTTACTGATTAGTAAAATTCGTGTCTTTAAAATTATGGACGAACTCATAGATATTTTAACTCCGGAAGGAAAACCAACCCAAAAAACAGCCTTAAAATCTGAAGCTCACAAAAATGGCTGGTTTCACGCAACTGTCCATATTTGGTTATTTACTTCGGATAAAAAAATACTACTTCAAAAAAGAGCGCTCACTAAAAAGGTATTCCCAGGTATTTGGGATATTTCCGTTGCAGGACATATTGCTGCTGGAGAAGAAATTTTAGAAGCTGCAAAAAGAGAGATTTTCGAAGAAATTGGTTTGCAATTAAACGACAAAGACCTCATTAAAATCGGAACAAGAATTCATCAAGTTACCCATGAAAACGGAATTCAAGATAATGAACATCATCATGTTTTTATTGCCGAATTAAAAGTTTCTGTTTCAGCATTAACAATGCAGGAAGAAGAAGTTGCAGGTTTAGAATTATGGAATTTAAAAATTTTAAAGGAAACAAAAAACCTTGAAAACGTTTTGCTCCCAAGGTTTCATGAATATTATGTTTCTGTTTATGATAAGATTATTTCTCACTTAAAATAAATTTAACCCGCTACTAAATACTCCTATAAAACTGCAAACTATTCCACTATTTTCTCAAAAAAAGAATCTGCTAATTTACCTTTACTTACCAATGGTAATGTAAATTCTGTTGCAGATTTTTCGGGTTTTGTTGGCATTCCTTTTTCATCCATTTTATACCAAGTAATTTCTTTTGGCAACAAAAAACCATCTACATCTTCCCATTTATTATATTTTATAAGATGATAATCATTATTAGATTCTTTAGAGGTAAAAGTTACTGTGTATGCTAACCATTCCATTTGATAGGTTTTCGGGTTGAAATACACCTTATAATTATCATCAGGCGAAGAACCAATATTTGTTTTGTAGGAAATTTTATAACCAGGATACTTTCTTCCTT
This sequence comes from Flavobacteriaceae bacterium ASP10-09a, assembly GCA_000981625.1. Taxonomy (GTDB): domain Bacteria; phylum Bacteroidota; class Bacteroidia; order Flavobacteriales; family Flavobacteriaceae; genus Polaribacter. The sequence goes on along the minus strand of LAQA01000026.1, from coordinate 1,913 downwards.
CAAAAACTAAATCATTAACTTTTTTATAGATAATTCCATCATCAGCCAATACAAAAGGCATTGCATAAAAATAGAAATATAGATTATAATAAAAAGTAGGATTCCCTTTATAAACTCCTTTTTCAACTTCATCTAACCAAACATCTTTACCATCAAAACCTAAAGAATAATTTGGAGTATTAATTACGGTTTTTCTAGAATGTAAATCAGCTGTATGAATCTCTTCACCTTTATTAAAAGACAAGGTTTGTGCTTTTCTCCAAGTATTAACACTTCCATGTTTATCAAAAACCTTTTCTAATTCTATAGGAAAAACCTCTTTATTAACTTCAACAATTGTTTCTGTTTCTAAATCCTTTTTAGATTTATTTGTACAAGAAACTATCACAATAGAAAAAATAATTAATAGCGTACGTTTTTTCATAGTTTTAGTATATAATAATTTATAAAGTCGTTTTTATTAGAGGATGTTTACAAAAACAAGAAAATCTAATTCTTAAATTTTTGATTGATACGTATACAAATCAAAATATCTTCCTTTTGCTGCGATCAAAACATCATGTGTTCCTCTTTCAACAATACTACCAGCTTCTATTACTAATATTTGATTTGCTTGTTTAATAGTGCTTAATCTGTGCGCAATTACAATAGTGGTTCTATCTTTTACCAATTCAGATAAACTTTTTTGAATTAAAGATTCACTCTCTGTATCTAAACTAGAAGTTGCTTCATCTAAAATTATAATTTTTGGGTCTGCCAAAATTGCTCTTGCAATTGCCAAACGCTGACGTTGACCACCAGATAACTTCACGCCTCTTTCTCCTATTAATGTATCTAGACCATCATCAAAACGATCTGTAAATTCACTTACATATGCAGCTTTTACAGCATTCTGTAACTCTTCTTCTGTTGCATTTGGTCTTGGAAATAAAATATTTTCTCTAATGGTTCCTTCAAATAAAAATTCATCTTGTAGAACCACACCTAAATGTTTACGATAGCTAGACAATTTTACATTGGCTAAATCTTGGTTATCTATGGTGATTTTACCAGACTCTGGATTTAAAAAAGTAGCAGACAATCCTGCAATGGTCGATTTTCCTGAACCAGAACTTCCAACCAATGCTGTTACTGATCCAGAAGGCACTTGAAAACTAATATTATTTAATACTTCTTTTCCTTCCTCATATGCAAAAGAAACATTGTCAAAAACAAGTGCTCCTTCCATATTTTCTAATTCTATTGTTCTATTTTCATCGTCCTCCTCTGCAGACATATTCATCAATTCTTCTGTTCTGTCTAGACCTGCCAATGCTTCTGTTAACTGACTTCCAATATTACTCATTTGTACAATTGGTGCTATCATTAGACCTAATAAAAAAGTAAAGGATAAGAATTCTCCAACCGTCAATTCTCCAGTCATAATTTTATATCCACCAATTCCCATAATTCCGGTAGTTGCAAGGCCTAATAAAAAAGTAGCAGCGCTTGACATAATTGCAGTTGCCGTTAAACTCTTTTTTACATTTTGAAATAACTTATCTACTCCTTTTTCAAACGTTTCATTTTCTTGTGGCTCTGCATTAAATGCTTTTATAACTCTAACCCCAGACAATGTTTCCGTTAATCTTCCTTTTACTTCCGCATTAATAACGCCTCTATTTCTAAAAATAGGGCGAATATATTTGAACGCGTTTAAAGCAACTATTCCAAAAATAGCCACAGGTACCAATACAAAAAAGGTCATAGACGGACTAATTTGAATTAGTAGTATCATAGATATTACCGCAGTAATTGTTCCACCAACTAATTGAACCAAACCGGTTCCTATTAAATTTCGAACACCTTCAACATCACTCATTATCCTAGAAACCAATGCTCCTGATTTTGTATTGTCAAAAAAACGAATAGGT
>LAQA01000025.1:1015-36534 GCA_000981625.1 Flavobacteriaceae bacterium ASP10-09a | reverse complement strand
AGCACTTTTTTTCTTTTGAATTGGATAAGCTAATTTCTTTAAGCCCCAATCTTCTCTTGAGATCATTTCAGCTCCTTTGGAAACTAAATAATCTTCGAACTTTTGTACTGTCTCCTTTATCTGAGTGTCAGATAAAACGGGATTCAAAATGAAAACAGTTTCGTAATGATTCATAAATTAAATATTTTTTGTTTATTTTTAAGGCTGCAAATATACATACTTTTTTGTATTTAGAAGCATTTTTTTTGTATTAAAATTCCTTCACTTTTGCAATAAACAAAACCATTTAAAATACTGATATGCAAATACCTGAAATACCAAATTTAATTCATTATGCTATTCCTTTTTTCGTTGCTACAGTTATCCTGGAGATTATCCTTACTGTAAAAGTGAAATTGGAAGACTATGAGTTTAAAGATGCTGGCACTTCTATTTTAATGGGTTTAGGTAATGTTGCTATTGGTTTATTTACGAAAGGATTTGTTTTAAGTTTATTCTACTTAATTTATAATTTTTATCATTTTTTTGATATATCTTTTGTTTGGTGGACTTGGATACTTCTTTTATTTGCTGAAGATTTTTGTTATTATTGGTTTCATAGAATTAGTCATCAAAGTAGATTATTTTGGGCGAGTCATGTTGTGCATCATTCATCAAAAAAATACAATTTAAGTACCGCCTTAAGACAAACTTGGTCTGGTAGTTTTTATACTTTTATCTTTTGGTTTCCTTTGATATTAATAGGGTTTCACCCTGTTCTTGTTTTAGTCCAAATGTCTATTAGTTTAATTTATCAATATTGGATACACACTGAATTGATAACTAAAATGCCAAAGTGGTTTGAAGCTATTTTTAACACACCAAGTCATCATAGAGTGCATCATGCAACAAATCCTCAGTATTTAGATAGAAATCATGCAGGAATATTTATTATTTGGGATAAGCTTTTTAATTCTTTTGAGCCAGAAGTAGAAAAACCAATTTATGGTTTGGTTACAAATATAGGAACTTATAACCCTTTTAAAGTTGCATTTATTGAGTGGTATAGAATGCTTACAGATTTTTTTACTTCAAAAACATCAATCACAAACAAGTTTAAATATTTGGTAAAACCTCCAGGATGGAAACATGACGGAACGAGTATTCTCTCTTCTGATTTAAGAAAAGAATGGGAAAAGAATAAAGAGAAGTAAATATCGCTAAGGATTCATAAATAAACTGTTTCCTTTGTCAATTTATAATACTAAATTGAGCTTTCTTATGGTAAGAAATCAAGTGCTTCAATGGATGAAAGTATTTTAAATAAATACACCAAAAATATATATTTTTTATCTTTCATATTATTTTGGAGTAACTAATCTGTATCACTTTAACATAATTCAAAGTGTATCAAAATAATAAAAAATGGAATATCATATTGTAGAAGATCTTGAGAAAGCAATAGTGATCACGAAGTCAAAAACTCCTAAAGGTTTGTTGGTTAAACCATCGATAGATAAATTATTAAAAGACATGTTTATAGATTGGTCAATAGTGATTGCTTGTTGGTGCTCTTTGTTACTTGTAAATAACGGGCTCTATCCTATAGTTACTTTAGTTATAGCGAGTAGATTTCATTCCTTTGGTGTTATTTTACATGATTTAACCCATATGCCTTTAAAAACAAAGACAGTAAAAATAAGGGTCCTAGAAGTTTTAGCGGGATATCCTATCGCTACAACTTTAAATGCTATGCGCTATCATCATTTACGCCATCACAAAGATAGTTGTATGCTTACTGATCCTTATTTTAAAACTCCTTCTTCAAATAATTCAGTTCCTTTCTTTTTAAATATAGTGAAATCTTCTATTTTAATACCATTTTGGTTGATTCGTTGTTTATATGGTAGTTTTGCTTTTTATTTCCCATTTTTAAGACAGTCTTATGCGCTCGTATTTTTACAAGATAAATCAGGTAATGATCTAACGAATAGTAAAGAAGTTGTGCAATGTGCAAAAGAAGATATATTTCAGTTACTTTTTTTTATTTTTATTTTTTCAAGCGTACTCTTTTTTCTTGGTTTTAAAATATTGTTTTTTTATTATATAATTCCCGCATTACTTACGGGTTGTTTTTCAGGGTATCGAGTTTTTAAAGAACATAGTTATACAGGACCAGTGCATGATCGTAAAATTAAAACGATTATTCAAACTACAGAAGATCATAATTTAAGTGGAATTACTCAGTTTTTTTTAGCTCCGCGAAATATAGGTTACCATATAGTTCATCATATTCACCCACAAGTAGCTTGGTACGCATTGCCTAAATTAAGAAAATGGTATTTGAAAAATTATCCAGAACTTTACAAGTCTTAAAAGCGATATCCAAAATTAGCTAGTTTGTCTGTCTATGAAAAATAAATGCAATAAGCATAAATAGAAATGTGAATCATCAAATCCATTGCCACCCATAGCAGGCTGTGAATGATCAATGTTTCCAAGAATAATTTGTTCGAAGTTTAACCATAATTGATATTCAATAAAAAATTGCCCATCATGAGCAGATCCTGGTCTGATTAATTTTAATCTTTTATGGAATGAATCTAGTCTAGATGTTGGTAAGATGGACCAAGTAGCAACAGCAATGATCGGGAAGTCAAATTGTTGTTTATCAATCGAATCAATGGTAGCATTTATCTTTGGAGAAGTAAGTTCCAAACAACCTGATTTATAACCTAAATAAGTAATTACTTTATTTGCAATAAGGTCTTTAAAAGTGTCTTTTTTAGAATAATTTGGGTACTTTTTTGTAAAGATGCCTTCCAAAATTCCAGAAGCATCACGTGTACATTGAACAAGTGCAATACCTACTGTTCTTTCTTTTAATTTTGGAAATTTCAACATTGCCCAAAGAGTATCTAATCCACCTTTACTGTGGGTTAAAAAAAGAAGTTTCTTTTCTGTATTCGTTACTTGTCTTTCAATGGAATTCTTAAATGATATTGCATTTTTTTCTATTGTAGCTGAAGCCTTGTGAGGTTCTGCAAAAATAACATGTAAACCAAGACTTTTTAAGAGTATAAAGGTGGCCTTGAAATTCCCTGGCATTAAATCACCAAAAATCCCTTTAACAAGAACAATTGTTATTTCATCAGTGCCTAACGGCGCGACTCTGTTTTTTATATCTAATAGCCTATGCCATGTATCACTGTAGGCTTCCGATATATTTTGATTACATTTGGGAAGAACTGGTGTGTTTGGGTAATGATTGAGATAATCTAAACTACCCAATGGAGTCCATTTATTATGACCTAATTTTGAATTCATATGGGCAAAGAAAATTTAAATAAAAGTATCGCTAGCAACAAATATAGTTATATAAATAGTGTTGTTGTTATTCTTCAAGTTTGTATGTGGTTTGGTTTAATAACATTGTTGCATGGAAGTTTTTCTATTTGGTTTAAAATTCCAATACTAATCCTGTTTTGTTTTATGATGCAAGGTGTATTTTCGATGATGCATGAATGTTTTCATGGACATGGGTTTAATAATACTAAAGTTAATTGGTTTATGGGCTGGTTAACTTCTACGTTGTTTGGGAGTCTTTTTACATTGCCTTCTGTATATCATGATGGTCATCATTTAAGGAATAGATCACGATCTGAACTAGGCGAATATATTTTTCCAGATGAATCTGCATTAAAAAAAATTTCTATTTACTATTTTGCAATTTTAGGAGGACTTTGGTTGGTTTTTTTTATTGCATCTCTGCTATTGCCTTTTTTTCCATTAGAAATTAGCCGGTTTTTAACACGCTATAAAAAGAATAATACATACGCACATACATTTGAAGAATTCAAACTAAAAGATTGGAACTTGATGCGGTTAGAACTAGTTTTGTCTGTGCTGTTTTGGATTGGAGTCATTTATTTTGCAAATTGGGATTGGATGATTTTGGTTGTTTGTTATGCTATTTTTGCATTTAGCTGGTCTTCTTTGCAATGGATATATCATATTGGAACTCCGTTGCATCCGATTGAAGGAGCATACAATCTTAGATTGCCTCGCTGGATCAGATTATTGTTTTTAAATTTCAATTACAATTTAACACATCATCGCTATCCCGGTATTCCTTGGTATGACTTATACAAGGTCTCTAATCAGAAAGAAACACAACCGTTATGGTATCGTTATATTCGAGTTTTCCTCCCTCCAAAACCATTGCCAAAAAAAAATACAGTAATTGAGAAGACCTATTTTTAATTAGATTCTGGCTGCTTCAAAATAATAATTCGGAGTACTTGAGGTGTCTTTTGTATAATCATATGATACTGAATATATATTTCCATGTACCTCGCGTTTTGTAAAGTCATTAAAAATAGTACACAGAGCGTCATTTTTATCAAATCCACATAAAAAATAGCTAAATTCACTTTGATAATTATCTTTATAGATTTCCTCAATAATATCTTTAAAGATTTCCTGATTATTACCTTTCGTTAAAATGGTATGTACTGTAAAATAATTTAAAATTTTACCAGTTTCAGGCAAGTTAAACCCTTTGGTGATTTTTGCCATTATATTTATAAAAGGTCTTACAAGTTTTAAGGGTCTTGTATAACTATTCACTATCGTTTGTTTAAACCTTCTTTGATCCCAAATTCCAGTGATGCCAACTATTTGATCTTCTTTAAAAGCAAGGTAAAAATCACTTATACCAAGACCATGATAATAATTGTTTTGCAAAAGACTAAAATCATAAGAAGGATACCATTGTTTTTTATGTGCCTCTCGATTAAAAAAAAATTGCATTGCTTCAATGTCGATTTTTTGGGCTTTTCTAATTAAAAGCTTGGTTTTTTTTCTCTTTCTTCTATTTTTTAATGAGATCATATACGAGCAATAAACGCCGCATAAACTATAACTAGGAAGAGAAGCTCTCTTAATTAGAGGTTCATTATCTATCCCAGCTCGATCAACCTTAGCAATCATGTCTGTCATTACTTTATTTTCTGAAAAAACGATGGTGTAAACAAATTCATTTTTATCAATAATATTTCTCTTGATAAATCGAGTCATTTTTATTAATAATAAAGAATTTTGAAAATCTGGGTGTATCCGTAAATCGGAAAAATACCGAATTAATTTAGGTTTGCCATTATAGAAAATAGTTCTTTTCCCAACACTAAATAGACCAATAACGCTGTTGTTTTGACGACAAACAAAAAGTTCAATTTCTTGATTTTGAATTCCTGCATTTACAAAGCAATCAGGATCGATTCCCATTGACAAGGAGATGTTTCCTGCCATGGGAATTTTACACAATTCGCAAATACTTTTATTATCTGATGGCAAGGCTTTTTCAATTACAATATCAGGCATAACTTTATAAATGTAGGAGTGAATTTAAACTATCTTTTTTAAATAAAACGGGCATTTTTAAATTACCATCTTTAATTTTAAAGTTATTTATATAAAAATTAAACAATTTAGATTTAAAGTCATTTTCTAATAAATGTGCTTTAATAGATGATAGTTGATTTAGATCTATAGCAGTTTTGTAATAAGGATTTCTTATGAGTGTATTTTCAATATGCTGTTCAATAGTTGATAATAATTTTGTTATTTCTGGTTTAAAGTTTTTTTTAGCTTCTATATAAATTCTGTAATGTAACTTGTTGAATTCATCTATAACTGGATATATAAAAGCTACTTCTACTTTTGTTGATATATTTTTTAATGCCGCTTGAAGCGCTATAGAAACTTGAAATTCTGATAATTTTTCACCAACGAGATCAGAAGAACTATTTTTTCTCCCTAAAAACTTAAAAGTAGGAGCCTGTCCATAAAAACCATCAATTTGAATCAAATCTCCTGAAGCATAGCGATATAAACCACCACCAGTAGTCATTATAATTTCATAGATTTCATTATCCTTAAGCTCGTTGGCTAAATAGACCTCTTCTGAATCTAATGCCCTGAATTCGTAAAAATGAGAACTAACACTTAATACAGGTGATCTGTCTTTTAGGAGTGGTACAGAACATATTCCTTCGGTCGAGAGTAATCCTTTGCCTTGAATGTATACATCTCCAATTGCAACTTGTACCTTTTCTACCCAAAGGGAAGATTGCGCATCACACCAGCAGCTTAATACGCTTAAATCAGGCCAAATATTTTTCCATGTATAAGATGTAGTTATAATCTTCTCTAAATAAAGAAGGCGTTTATTATTGCTCCCTATTTTCTTTTTTAAAGAGCAGACCAATTGTACTTTATAAATGGATAAAAAATCATCTAATTGCAGAAAAAATGTTGGGCTCCAAACGGATATAAAAGAGAGATTATCTCTCATTAACAAATACTCAAATGTTTGAAAATAAAAAGTTTCTGAATGGAGTTCTTTTTTTAGAGTAGTAGGAACCGCCAATATTTTAGATAATAAAAATTTAGAAAATGGATTGAAATAATCGGTATCATCTTCAATACCAATTGGAATTCCAGCTGATATCTTTTTTTTTCCCTTTAGGGGAGGAGAAATAGACCAATAAGAACTTCCTTTAAATGCACTTTTATGATTCTTGTGTAAAGCATTCATCCAAGGCCCAACACCTTTTTGTATTTCTTTTTTGAGTAAGTTCGTGTAGGGTATCAATTTTGAAAAAGAAGAAGTTCCTGAAGTCTCTTCAAACAAAATTATTTTTTCACTAGTGAGGACGTTACCGTTTCCATTTTTAATAAGTTCAACCCAAGGGTTAATATCATTCCACTCTTGAATTGGAACATTTTTTTTATACCCATTGTAATCTTTTATTTGATCGAATTTATGCTTGGTTCCGAATTGAGTATTTTTATTCTGAGAGAGATATTTCTTTAATTTAATGTTTTGGGAATGTTTAAGCTGAAAGCAATTTTTATGAAAATTTTTAGATTCTCTGGATTGTAATAATATCCAAATCTTATTTGCTAACTTCGCACTAATCATTTTCAAAATGTATTGGGTTCTTCATACCTGCAAGCACAATGTTTTTCGTAAATCGTTTCATATTATCTACGTTTAATTCTGCCATACAAGTTAATTCGTCACCATTTTCAAAACCAGGATTTCTTTGCAAGAAAAAATCAATATGCACGTTGCTTTTTACTTTTTTTAAGGTAGTTTCTATGTGAATTTTCTTTAACTCACCGTGACTTTTATCAAAAGTGATAACTTTTTTATCAGGGTTCCAATTTGAGCCATACATAGCATTAGCACATTTATTAATAATTGGAAATAAGTCAGCTTCTTTACTTTTATTTAGAGCTGGATAATATTTTTCAAAAAACAAAGGTAAATACATATATGTCCTATGACCCTTTGATAATAAAAACCAATACCATTTTTTTTCTGGTTTTCCAGCAATTAATCCACCAACGGTTTTACACCATCCTTTTACCAATTCTTGACTCCCCCAATATGTAGGTGAGATTATTGTATCGCCAGAGAATAGTATATTATATTTAGACGTTCCTAACCCAAATGGATTGATTGCATACGTTGTGAATCCCTGTATTTGATTACCAACGTCTTTTAAGATACCAATGAATTGTTTGTTTTTTAGATCATTTTTAAAAGCAAGGAAGCTAATTGAAGAATAATTTTGTTCCATAATAAAATACATTCTTTCGAATGAAGATTGAACTAAATCCTTTGCTGAAATTTGGGAGTATGTTAGTTTATGTGTTATCATAATTATTCCTGAAAAAGGATTTAAATCCAGAATTCTGCACTTTTTTTAATTGGTTTTGGTGTTGTGCCTTTACCACCTAACTTAGCAAAACTCCTTAGTGATTCAATATATAAATGTAATAAATCGGCTTGTGTTGATTTAAAGTTGGTCTCCTTAAAATGTTTAATGTTTTTACCTTGAATCTCCATAATTTCAACATCTTGATTTATTACTCTCCTGGTATACCAGGGTAGAAATAATCTTGCAAATTGGTTAAACCAACCAAATTTATAAGAAATAAGGGTATAAACGATAGATTCATAAGGCGATACAGGTGTGCAAGTACTTGTAATTATAAATGCTTTTTCTTCCTCTCCAAAAGTATAGTCAACTCTAGTTACATTCGGCATATAAAACTTATCAGTATGCTGCATTGGCAAACCCTTAGGATTAATCATCCAGTCGAAAGCGCTAATTGAGTCGTTATTTTGTTCATAACTAACTAAAACGCTGTCTTCAGTTCGCTCAACATTCATCGGTACCTTCATTTGTTTGCGATCTCTAAACCAACCTTTATGTACATAAATAGTATGAGGAACATCCATAAAATTTTCTACTAGGTTAGTTACATTATTACTGAACCTAGTAATCATATAATAATTTTTCCATCCTTTTGTCTTTTTTAAAGGCATTGGAAAAGGGTGTTTATCAGGAAGAATATCTCTTCCCATCCAAACCCATATTAAGCCATTTTGTTCTAAAGTTGGAAATTTTTCTACTTTGTGTTTCGCTGTTCTTTCTTTATGTGGACCTTCGGATGGAATATTAGAACATTGTCCATTTTGCTCAAATACCCAACCATGATAAGGGCACACAATTCTACAGTCTTTTATTCGTCCTTCACTTAAAGGAGCGTTTCGATGAGCACAACGATCAAGTAAAGCTGATGATTCATTATCATTTGCTCTCCATAAAACAATTGGAATATTAAATATTATTCGTTTTACTGGTTTATTGCCATTTACTTCCTTAGAAGTTCCTGCCGCATACCAATAATTCTTAAGAAGACCTTCTTGTTCAATCATATAAATTTATACTCATTTTTCAAATTATGTTAGTAAATATACATAAACTAAAATCAGTTTTGACGGTTGTATTGTATTTAAAGAGTTGATATATAACTATTAAATTAATAAAATTGAAATTAGAAAAAAGTCTAATAACAAATATTGCTACAAACAATTCAATAAAAAACAAAATAAAAGCACGACCGTTGAGTTAAAAGTAAAAAATAGTTAATGAAAAAATCGACTCTTAGTGCCATGTATGGAGGAAAAGGAGATATTGTTAATAAGAAGAGCCTGTCGAAACCTATTTACAGGTATTTCGACAGGCTCAATATTATTTTTTATGCTTATGCTAGAAACTCCTTTTTAATAAACTCAAAATAAAGCTTAGTCAAAATCAAAACGAATACCCATAGAAATATTTCTAGTTTCTGTGTCTTTAAATAAAGGATTCAAATCATACTTTACATAAAAACTTGTAGATCTATATCCTACATAGGTGCTTACACCATAGTTTACAGTATTCATGTTAAAATTATTGTATTGAACCTCTTCTACATCTATATTATTTGCATCATTATATTCTAAATATTGTCTTGTTCCTAATTTAAAACCTATAAAACCTCCAATTCCAAAGCGAACCGATTTGTTTGTTTTATCTTTAATACGCCCATCATCATAGGTTTTGTTCTTAGATAAATCCCATTCAAAATGCACAGGGAAATTCATTTGTACGTGACGTAATCTACTTTCCTCTAATTGATTTGTAAATGTTTGAATTTCTGTTATATCTCCGTTTTTTACATGGACTCTATTATCTTCTAATCGTAAATTATTCCACAAAAAAGATACTCCGTATTTAAAATAAAATTGAGAAGGTTCTTTTGTAAATCGTGTTTTCCATGTCCAACCTATCTCATAAAAATGTGATTGCCAAAACTTATATTCAGAATCATTTATAGATTCAAATCGACCATCTTCTAGTACATTATTAATCCCCATTGCAAAAACAAACTGAGTCGTTGTTCTTCGCTGGTTTTCACCTTTATCCTGCCATCTTTCTGTCCTTTTTTCATTTCTTTCGAATTGACCTTCTTTATCAATATTTAAACGAAAAGTTTTATTCCCAATTGTAAAAATATTGTCATCATCGTCAGTAGTCGTACTCTCTGAACTTGCAATTTTTCCGTTGGTTTTATCCTGCACTAATAATTGCAACAAACGTTCTTGCTCTCCAACTAACATCTCAATTCTTCTTGCATGATAACTAGCGACCTCCTTCTTTAAGGTTTTTGCAGTCGTTCTTGTAATCTCACCTTTTTCTAATCTCTTGTTTATCGAAATAACTTTTACCTTTAAAGAGTCTTTTTGAGTTTTTGTGATTTGCTCTATTCTTTTAGAGATGTTACTTACTTCTTTCTCAAATGTTTTTTCTTGAGATTGGACCATAGTCGCACTAAACAACATTAATATTAGTAGTATTCTTTTCATTTTTATTGATTTTAAAATTTTGTTAAATTCGCCAGTACAAATACGATACGAATAAGGTAATCCCTTTATTTGCTTCTATAGATTGCTTCGTTAGTTCGCACTGATAGTTGTTTTTTAATCATTTCTGCTTGCAAGGGCAATTGCAAAATCTGATACTTTTCTTTTTATTGATTTCATAAAATTATTTTGAAAATCATCCTCAATAATGTTACGTTCTACTTCTGCCAAAATTAGATTCAGATTTACTTTAATATTCAATTTTTTAAGCTCACTTTTAATCGTTCTTAAAACATCATCTCTATTTACATTATACTTTGCATAATAGGCTTTTACTTCTTTTGGACTGTGTGTAACTGCATACAATAAATCATCACTATTTATTTTAATGCTACTATTTGGATTTTGCTGTAAGGCATTTTTGTTGGTTTTTATTTCTTTATTTTTTGATGGTTTATCAATAATGTCTACTCTCTCCTTTTCAACTTGAGCAACGACTACTCTTTGTTTTAATTTAGGAATTTCACGCTTAATTTTTTTACCTTGAGACTCCTCTTTTAGCGAAATAACAGTATTAATTTCGGTATTTAACTTTAATTTTTCTAACACTTCATCAACTTTTACAAGAGATTTTTCAAACGGAATTTCATTTACAAACTTGTCGAATGTTTTATCAATTGGAATCGTAACAACCTCATTTTTTGGTATTATTTCTACTGAATCATCATAAGATATTTGAAAACCAATGCTAATTAAAAGTAAAATACTTGCAGCAACCCCTATATAAAAAAACCACCCTTTCTTTTTTTGCTGCGGTTCTTCGTCTAATTGCGCAGACAACCGTTCCCAAGCAGAAGCAGATGGTTTAAAAGTTCTATTCACAAACTTTTCTTTTATATTTTTATCTAACTTATTTGTTTTCATGTATTGTCTTGTTCATTCTAATATAATTTTCTTGCAATAATTTTCGTGCTTTAAATAATTGCGATTTTGATGTACTTTCAGAAATACCTAATTTTTTTGCAATTTCTGAATGTTTATAACCTTCGATGGCAAATAAATTGAACACTATTTTATAACCATTTGGTAATTTGTCTATCAGTTTTTGAATATCTTCTACTGATGTATTTTCTAAATTGTTTGTGGCTGCATCATTAAATACAAAATCTTCATCCGATACATCAACTAAATTCTTTTTACGGAGATAAGAAATACAGGTGTTTACCATAATTTTTCTTATCCAACCTTCAAAACTACCTTCGTATTTGAACTTGTGTAAGTTGATAAAAACCTTTAAAAATCCAGATAACATTAAATCTTCTGCGTGATGTAAATCTTTTACGTATCGCCTGCAAACACTCAACATTTTAGGAGAATACTGCTCAAATAATTGCTGCTGAGCTTCCCTATTGTTATTTATCGCTTTTTTAATGAGCGAAATATGGTTGTTATGTAATGTTCTAATTTTCAAGCTTCTTGATCAATTTTTTACTGCCTTACAAATATATAGACAACATTAGTTTTAAAAAGGTTGCTTCTGATTCTAAATTTTATCAAAAAAATTAAACCTAGACAGAATTACTATTTAACATAAAGACGAATAGAAAGAAATTTTGTAACAAATAGAGTATTGTTACGTCTATTAGTTAAACAATTATACCAAGTTATTAGGAATAGTATTTGATATATTTAATGAAAAATATTTTATGATAAATTTAATATGAAATGTTTTTTGTACTATTTAAAAAGAAATAATTTTGTTTCAAGCTTGCTAACTAAAAAAAACAACTAATGAAAAAGTTAATTTTTATTCTTACCTTATTCTTATCTTTTACTCATGTAGCCCAGAACACAGACAAAACTGAAAAGAAACTAAAAGAAATTACGGGAATTATCACTTTGGAAGATTATCCGCTATCTGGTGTGAATATTCTTATTAAGAACTCTAATAGAGGAACAAATACGAACAGAAAAGGTTTTTATAAAATTAAAGCAAGAGCTGGAGAAATTATTCAGTTTTCACATTTAAATATGAAACCAATCGAAATCTTAGTAGAAGACGTTACAACGATTTTAAATCTAGGAATGAGTCCTGCTGAAAATTTTTTAGATGAAATTATTATTACGAGTAAATCGAACAGTAAAAAAGGAATAGGAATAAAAACTCCAAGAAAATTTTCATCTGCAAGAATGAATATAGACACTAGAAAAGCTGGTTTTGCTGCAGCATTTGTTAAAGGAGATGACTTAAATAAATCTGCTTCTAGTATTGCTCAAGCGTTACGAGGTAAAATTTCTAATTATAAATTAGTAACTGATTTAAATGGTCTTGAATATGTTAGATTAAGAGAAACCAGTTTTACTGGAACTGTTGCCTATGCACTTTGGGATGTTGATGGAACTATTTACACAGAGGTTCCTAATGTAGATTTAAATGATATTAAAGATATTGCTGTTATAAAAGGCTTAGCAGGAACAGTAAAGTACGGTTCTCAAGCTGTTGGAGGTATAATTATAGTAACGACAAAATCAAATTCTTTTGCTTCAGCTGCAAGTAAAGACGTAAACTCTAAAGATAATAAATACACAAATAAAGATTATTATGATAATGATGCTGTTGCCATAAATGATTTAAAAACTGGAGAACCAAATTATTATAAGTTATTTGAAGCGGCCGGAACACCTAGTGCAGCTTATGAAAAATATAAAAGTATATACACAGAATATAAGACTAGTACCAACTTTCATTTTAACTCTGCTAATTATTTTATAAACACACTTAAAAGCAAAGAATACGGATTAAAAGTACTTTTAGACCTAGAAACTTATGCAGGCAACAACCCCGAAGTATTAAAAGCTTTAGCGTATAAGTATCAAGAATTAAGATTGCATCAACAAGCAGTTGTTATTTATAAAAAATTAATGGTAATTAGACCAGAGCACGCACAATCTTTTAGAGATCTAGCGAACGCATTTACACATGCAAACGAATACAAAAATGCTTGGAAAATATATCTCTACTATCTAAAAAAAGGATTTGAAATTAAGGAAAATGGAATTGGAGAGATTTTTAACACTGAAATGAAAGCTATATATGTTCAAAGAAAACAGAAGGATAATATTATAGAAAAATTAGCTTTTAAAAACAACGATTCTTTAATTGGAAATGATATTAGAATGGTATTTGAATGGAATACCTCTGAAGCAGAATTTATATTCGAATTTGTAAATCCAAACAAACAATCTTTTAAAGTAAACCATACATTATCTGAAAATAGCCAACAAATATTAGATGAAAAATTAATGGGTTACAACTCGAAAGAGTTTTTAATTGAAAAAGTTGGAAACGGAGATTGGCTAATAAACCTTACATATTTGGGAAATAAAAAGTATACACCAACATTTTTAAAAGCAACTACTTACTATAATTGGGGGAAATCAAATCAAAGAGAAGAAATTAAAGTACACGAATTAACTTTAAAAAATGTAAAAGCGAAACTACTAAGTCTTAATGCGAATAAGCTTTATAACTAGTATAAAGCTCTTTTTAAACTTATTCTTTATGAAAAGAAATTATTTCTTTCCCTTTTAAGAAAAAACACAAAAAAATAAAGAAGTTTTTAATAAGCATCTACATCAATAATAAACCTTATCGGCCTAAAATCTTTTACAGCTTCAAACGTATTTTTAATTTTTAAAAGATGACTTTTTGTGTTCGCTAAATTTTGTTTTGGAGGAATTTTAATCACAATATTCTTAATATATTGATTTCTAATTCTAGAAACTGCGGGTGCAGTCGGCCCTAAGACATATTCTCCAAAAGAATTATGTAAAGCTTTAAATAACCAATTAACTCCATTATCTACCTTATTATAATCTTTATGCTTTAGTGTTATTTTTATCAACCTATAATAAGGCGGATATTTATATTGCCAACGTTCTTGTAATTGTTCTTTATACATTTCTGCGTAATTTGTAGCAGAAACTTGCTGTAATATTTGATGAAAAGGATTGTAAGTCTGTATGGCTACATTTCCTTGTTTTTTACTTCTTCCTGCTCTTCCAGAAACTTGTACCATCATTTGATACGCTCTTTCGTGCGCTCTAAAATCCGGGAAATTTAGCATCGAATCTGCATTTAAAACCCCCACCAAAGAAACATTATCAAAATCTAACCCTTTTGAAAGCATTTGTGTTCCTACCAAAACATCAATTTCTCTTGCTTCAAAAGCACCAATAATTTTCTGATACCCGTGTTTTCCTCGAGTAGTATCTAAATCCATCCTTCCAATTTTAAAATCAGGAAATAATTCTTTTAATTCTAACTCAATTTGCTCAGTTCCAAAACCTTTATTATCTAAAGTATTACTTCCACAAGCACCACAACTATTTGGCATTGCCCTTTGATAATTACAATAATGACATCGTAATTCGTATTTAAATTTATGGAAAGTTAGAGAAACGTCACAATTTGGACATTGAGGTGAAACTCCACAAGTTTTACACTCAACAACTGGTGAAAATCCACGTCTATTTTGAAACAAAATAATTTGTTCTTTTTGATCTAAAGCCTCTTGAATCAGTTTCAGTAATCTATCAGAAAAATGACCTGTCATTTCCTTTTTACGCTGCTTTTCTTTAACGTCAATCAATTCAATTTT
Organism: Flavobacteriaceae bacterium ASP10-09a; assembly: GCA_000981625.1. Lineage (GTDB taxonomy): Bacteria > Bacteroidota > Bacteroidia > Flavobacteriales > Flavobacteriaceae > Polaribacter. The sequence continues at coordinate 21,630 of LAQA01000025.1, read as the reverse complement.
AGGTAATTGAACATTTCCATGACGTCTATTAATTTCAACAAAACCATATTTATTTTGCTGTGCATTAAAAGAAGTTTCTATTGACGGCGTTGCAGAACCTAATAAAATTTTAGCTTGATGAATTTTTGCTAAAACAATAGCAGCATCCCTAGCATTGTATCTTGGTGAAGGTTCAAATTGCTTATAAGAAGTTTCATGCTCTTCATCGACAACAATTAAACCTAAATTAGAAAAAGGTAAGAAAATAGAAGATCTTGCGCCTAAAATAATTCTTGCTTTTGTTTTATTCTCCAAAACATTATTCCAAACTTCTACGCGTTCATTCATTGAATATTTAGAATGAAAAACGGAAATTTGTTCCCCAAAATAGAACCGTAAACGTGTTATAATTTGAGTGGTTAATGCAATTTCTGGTAACAAGAATAGAACTTGTTTTCCTTGATCTAGGACTTCTTGAATTAACTTCGTGTACACTTCTGTTTTACCAGAACTAGTAATTCCGTGTAAAAGTGTAACGTCCTTCTCTTTAAAAGTTTCTTTAATTTCTAAAAGCGCTTTTTCTTGAAATTCGTTAAGGACTTTTAAATCATTTGTATCTCCTTTATATTGAATTCTATCAATCTGAATATAATAAAATTCGAAAATTCCTTTATCAACCAAAGATTTTAAAATGGTTGAAGAAACGACTGCTTTTGCTTCTAAATCTTTTGCTTTTATTGGTTTTTTTGTGGATGATAATTGAAAAAAAACTAAAACAGCTTCACGTTGTTTTTTTGCTCTTGATAATTCTTCCATTAATTTTTCTAAAGAATCATCAGAGTTATAATCAGAGTGCAGACGAACATATTTTACCAATTTCGGTTTGTATTGTTCGTAAATTTCTTCCTTAATTGTAATTGCAGATTTTTTAATCAGTTGATTTACGATTGGCATTACTTTTTTCTTCCCTAAAATATCAGCAACTTGATGTATCGTTAATTGTGATTGATGTTGTAGAGCTTCAAAAATTAAAAATTCGTCATCCGCTAAAATAGAATCCTCTGTAAATGCATCATTTTTAGATATAATTGTTTCACTTTCTAATAAAAATGCAGAAGGTAAAGAAGCTCTGTAAACATCACCTAAAGAGCACATGTAATAACTAGAAATCCATTGCCAATGTTTTAATTGCAATTCATTAACCAAAGGGGTTTCATCTAAAATTTGATGAATTTCTTTAGCTTCATATAAAGTGGGTGCAGTTTGATGAATATTATAAACTAATCCTGTATACATTTTGGTTTTACCAAAAGAAACTGCTACACGCATTCCTTTTTGCAAGAAACTCGCTTCGTCTTCAGTTACAGAATACGTAAAAGTTTTCTGAATTGGAATTGGCAATATGATATCTATAAAATTAATCTTATAAAAATTTAACGTTAGGAAGACCAAAACTAATTAAAAAATAGATACCTTTAACTAAAATAATTAGCTATTAACCCCCCTAACATTATGACCGCTGAAAATTGGAAGAGTAGAGGTAAATTCTACTCAATTTTAAATAAAAATATTTTTGTAATTGATGAAGGAACATCAAAAGACGTTTTAGTCATCTTACATGGATACCCAACTTCTTCATTTGATTATGAAAAAGTTTTACCAGAGTTAAGTAAACATTATAGAGTAATAATTCATGACCATTTAGGTTTTGGTTTTTCTGACAAACCAGATTCTTACACCTACTCTTTAATTGATCAGGCTGATTTTGCTTTGCAATTGTGGAATAAGATGGGCTTAAAAGAGGTAACTATCTTAGCTCATGATTATGGTACTTCTGTAGCAAAAGAAATTTTAGCTCGAAAAAACCACAATTTAATTCCGATTAAAATTAAAAGAATATACTTATGTAATAGTAGTATGAGACTTGAGCATTTACACTTAAGAAACATGGATCAATTACTGAAAGACAAGAAAGTAGGGCGATATATTGCAAGACTTACTAGTAATGGTTATCGTAGAATTAAAAAGAAATTAAAGAGAAATAATTTAAATCCTGAAGTTCACTCACAATACGATATTAAAGAAGTTTGGAATAACTTAAATTCTGATGAAGGTAAAAAAGAAATTCACTTATTAAGTAATTTTATTAATGAACGTTATACCTTTTGGCATAGATGGACAGAAGCTTTAAAGGCATCTGAAATACCAATAAAAATAGTTTGGGAAAAAAGTGATCCTGTAGCCATAAAAGAGATTGCGATTGTACTGGCAACAGAGAACATTAATAATAATCTAGAATGGCTAGAAAATGCTAGGCATTATTCTATATTAGACAGTCCTAAATATTGGATAAATCTTGTTTTTAAAATTAATGACTCTAAAATCTTCTAAATATGGAATCATTAATAAAAGATAACACCTTTATTTCTTCTTTAGATTGGCGAAAAAAAGGCTCTTTAATACCTGTTTATAATAAAAATATTTTCACAATTGATACCGGTGGAAATCATGAAAATTGTATCGTAATTCTTCATGGATACTTGTCATCATCTTATGATTATTACAAGGTACTGCCAGAATTAAGTAAACATTATAGAGTTATTGTACAAGATTTAATTGGATTTGGTTTTTCTGATAAACCAGAAAAAAAATATTTCACAATTATAGATCAAACAGATTATGTACTTGAACTTTGGAAGATATTGGGATTAAATAACGTTACTATCATATCTCACGGTTATGGTAATTTGTTAACAACAGAAATTTTAGCGCGACAAAATCATCTAGCAACAAATATTGAAATAAAAAAAATATTCTTTTGCAACGGAGATGCACCTGTAAACCATTATAATTATTTAGATATTCATAATACTTTTAAAGATGTGGATTCTGAAAAGATGATTTCAATGCTGACCTCTTTTGGTGTTTATAAAAAAATAATGAAAGATTATTTTTACGATGAAACAAAAATTACTGATGAAGAACTAACTGAAATGTGGGTTCAACTAGAAAATGATAATGGTAGAGATATTATAAATTTCATTTATCATTATGTCAGAGAACGTAAAATATTCTGGAATAGGTGGACTACAGCTTTAAAAGAAACCGAAAATTCAATTGAACTTATTTGGGGCAAAGAAGATAAAATTACACATGATTGGTTGGAAAGTTCAAAAGAAGAAAAAACTACTAATTATGAAATTTGTTTGATTGAAAAATCAGGTCATTTCCCTATGTTAGAAAAACCACAAGAATGGTTACAATGTGTTTTAAAAAAATAGAAAATTAATATTTATTTTAAGTTAAAAATAAGATTAGCACAATTCTTTTAAAAAAAAAATGAATAATTTAGATTGGAAAAATAAAGGAACTCTTGTTTCAGTGTATGATAAAGATATTTTTGTTATTGACAAAGGAAAATCAAAAGATACACTAGTAATTTTACATGGATACCCTACTTCTTCTTATGATTATTACAAGGTTTTACCTGAATTAAGTAGACATTATAGAGTTATTATTCATGATCATTTAGGTTTTGGTTTTTCTGAAAAACCTTTAGAATATTCCTATTCTATAATAGAACAAGCTGATGTTGCTTTGCAATTATGGAAACAAATGGGTTTAACGAATGTAACTTTACTAGCTCATGATTATGGAACTAGTATTGCTACCGAAATTATAGCTAGACACAATAAACATCAAATTAATTTACAAATAGATCAATTAATTTTATGCAATGGTTCTATGCATATAGAGTTATCTAAATTGCGTGTAATTCAAAAATTATTACGGAATAAGATTACTAGAAAGTGGGTTGCAAAAATGACTAATTTTTCTTTGTACAAAAAGAATTTACGAAATATTTTTTTTGATAAAAAGAAAATTTCAGATGAGGAATTACAAGAAATGTGGTTTCAACTATTACACAATAGGGGCGAAAAAATAATTCATACTTTATCGAACTATATTAACGAGCGCTATACTTTTTGGCATAGATGGATTGGTGCTTTAAAAGAAACACAAATACCAACAAAAATTGTTTGGGCTAAAAATGATCCTGTTGCTATAGACTTAATAGCTGGACTTTTGGCCATAGAAATACCAAATAATAAATTATTTTGGCTTAATGAATGTGGGCATTTCCCCATGTTAGAAAAGCCTGAAGAATGGACTGAGCTAATTTTAAATAAAGAAATATAATTTCTTTATTTAAAACTCGTATAATTGGGAGTTAATACTTATCAAACGATAATTAACTTATAATAGATTTCTCTAGCCTTTATAATAATCAATAAAACTAATAAAAGAATCTATTATCAATAAGTTAGAATTAATTTTAAAGAATGAGAAAGTAGTATCTAAGGTAGCTTTAAAAGATATAATGGGTAAGCAGGATATAACCCTAAAATAAAAATTATGTTAATTTATTCTAGATTCCTGCTTAAACAGTAATGACAATTGTTAATCTTCAGAACCTGAATCTACTTGAACATTCGGCTCAATATCTGTTTCTATTTTACGTTCTTTAAACTTTCGGGTACCTTCGTAGAGGTCGTACTTTACAAACTTACAGTCTAAATCTGCATTTTTCAATGCTATTCTTTTAGAAGTTCTTAAACCAACTGCTTTCAAAGCATCTGTATCTGAGGTAATTAGCCACGCAGTAGAACCTGGGTAATTATTTTTTAATGTATCCCCTATTTTTTTATAAAATTCTTCAACATCTATATTTAATCTTTCCCCATATGGTGGATTAAATAAAATTGTTGTGTTCCCAAAAACCTCTTTTTTAGAGTTGAAAAAATTGACATGATGCACACCAATAAATTCATCTAAATTGGCATTTTCTACATTGGCTAAAGCTTTTTGTACAGCAGAAGGTGCTTTATCAAATCCCATAATTTTAAAATGAGAAGAACGAATTTTCTTTAACAATGATTCTTGAATTGTAAAATACAAGTCTTCGTCATAATCTTTCCATTTTTCAAAAGCAAATAACTTTCTATTGATATTTGCAGGAATATTATTAGCAATCATTGCTGCTTCAATTAATATAGTTCCTGAACCACACATCGGATCAATAAAATTTTCTTCACCTGTATATCCAGATAATAAAACCATACCTGCAGCCAATACTTCGTTAATTGGCGCAATATTGGTTGCTGTTCTATAACCACGTTTGTGCAAGGAATCTCCAGAAGAATCCAAAGAAACCGTTAACCATTCTTTTTGAAGGTGGATATGAATCTTTACATCTGGGTATTTTAAATCTACATTTGGTCTTTTATGATATTTATGACGGAAATAATCTGCGATTGCATCTTTAGATTTTAAAGAAATATAATGTGAGTTTGATGTAAAGTTCTTAGAATTTACTACAGCACCAATCGCAAAAGTTCCTTCTGCATCTAAAAAATTTTCCCATTTAATTTTTTGGATAGCTTCGTACAAATCTTCCTCATCATAAACTTTACAAACCTTTATCGGTTTTAGAATTCTAACAGCTGTTCTTAAAGCAATATTTGCTTTGTACATAAATCCTGTATCCCCTCTAAAAGAAACGCTTCTTACAGCTTCTTTTATATCTTGTGCTCCTAAATTTTTAAGCTCTTCTGCTAAAACACCTTCTAAACCAAAAAGTGTTGTTGCCGTCATTTTAAAATCTTTATCCATACTTGTAAAATTGACCACAAAAATACTATTTAAAAACAGGATTTATACTAATTAAGAAATTCATTTTTATAAACGTAAGATTTGGTTACTTTTACAGACTCAAAGAACTTATGAAAACAAAAGATTGGTTTACAGATTGGTTTAATACTTCCTACTATCATGTATTGTACAAGGATAGAAATGATGAAGAAGCACAGTTATTTATGAAAAATATTACTATGTTTTTATCATTACCAAAAACAACCCATATTTTAGATTTACCTTGTGGAAAAGGACGTCATTCTGTATTTTTAAATTCTTTAGGGTACAAAGTTACCGGAGCTGATTTAGCAGAAAACAGTATTAAAAATGCGAAAAAATTTGAAAATAATTCCTTGAAATTCAAGGTACATGACATGCGTCAACCAATTAAAAATCAGTATGATGCAATTTTTAATTTATTTACAAGTTTTGGATATTTTGAGGAAGATAAAGAAGATATTTTGATTCTTCAAAATATTAAAAACGGATTAAAAAAAGAGGGCATTTTTGTTTTTGATTTTTTAAATGCTGATTTTGTAAAAGCGACTATAGTTGCCAAAGAAACCAAAACTGTTGATGCCATTACATTTTATATAACAAGAGAAATAAAGAATGGTTTTATCTTGAAAAATATTACTTTTTTTGCGGATGAAAAAAATCATTCCTACACAGAAAGAGTCAAGTATTTAAATATTGATAAAATGAAAGCTTATTTTAAAAAAGCAGGTTTTAAAATCACTAATATTTTTGGAGATTATAATTTAACTAACTTTGATGCTGAAAATTCAAATAGATTAATATTGGTTGCAAAGTGAATTACATCTTACTAATTTTATCAGTTTTATTTGGTTCTATGTTGGTTTTTTTAATAAAACCAAACAACAAGATCGTACGCCTTTTATTAGCTTTTAGTGGTGCTTACCTATTGTCTGTGACTATATTACACCTTTTACCAGAAGTGTACACAGTAAATTCTAATGCGACCCTAACGGGTATTTTTATTTTAATAGGTATTATTTTACAATCGGTTTTAGAGTCGTTTTCTAAAGGTGCAGAACATGGTCATATTCATATGCATTCTGATGGAAAAGATTTTCCAACTTTATTGTTTGTAAGTTTATGTTTACACGCTTTTTCGGAAGGATTACCAATTCATAATACTGGTGATAATTTATTATGGGCAATTGTAGTTCATAAAATACCCATTGCAATTGTCTTAACTACATTTTTACTTAACACAAAGTATTCTAAAAAAACAGTTTTTTGTTTTCTCTTTTTCTTTGGATTAATGAGTCCTATAGGAGTTTTAGTAGGTGATAAAATTCAATTTTTCACAAAATATGCAACAGAAATAACAGCTTTAATTATTGGAGTTTTCTTACATATTTCTACAATAATTCTTTTTGAAAGCTCTGAAAATCACAAATTTAACTTACAGAAGTTTACAGCTATCCTCCTAGGAATTATTTTAACAATTGCTACCCTTTAATTTTTTATTAATTAAAAGTAACTACTTACAGCAATATATATGCTTATAATGTTTTAAAATATTTGGAATATTATTAATTACATAAAAATTTGTAAATAAAAATAACTCAAGAATTACTATGTTATAAAAAGCAATTGATACTGTTGAAAATTGTCAAACAAAGTTTGATGTTTTTTTTATATGATTAGGCAGATAATAATATAACTATTGGAAAATCTATTAAGATTATTTCATCAAACAGAGAAAAATAAATATTATATATAATTGCCAATATAAAAACTTCTAAAGAAATTTCTGAAGTTTTATTTATCGAAAACTACAAGCTATACAGATAGAACAAAAGGATAAGAAATTATATTTAACGATTGATAATGATTAGTTTTAATATATTATTAATAAAGAATATGATTTTTAATTAGCCACTTCGTTTATAAATTTAATTCGCATTAAACGTAGTTCATCTTCATCATAATCACCATCAAATTCATCTAAAGATTCTTGTATGCTATCCGTATCGGCTTCCATAAAATATTCATAGATTTCTTCTTGCTGATCTTCATCTAACAAATCGTCTAAAGCATAATCTATATTTAATTTTGTCCCAGAAAAAATAATAGCTTCCATCTCCTTAATTAACTCTTTCATTTCCAGTCCTTTGGATTTAGAAATGTCTTCTAATGGTAATTTCCTGTCTGTATTTTGAATGATATAGAGCTTTAGTCCAGAGTTTACACCTGTACTTTTTACAATTAAATCATCTGGTCGTAAAATGTCGTTTTCATCTACATAGTCCGAAATTATTTTTACAAAATCTTTTCCAAATTTTCTAGCTTTCCCCTCTCCTACGCCATGTACCTTAGAGAGTTCATCTAAATTAACGGGATATTTTAAAGCCATATCATCTAAAGATGGGTCTTGAAAAACTGCAAATGGCGGAACACCTAATTTTATAGCCACCTTTTTTCGTAAATCTTTTAATAATATTACGAGTTTCTCATCCGCAGAACCTCCTGCTAATTTGGCCTTAGTTAGTATAGAGTTATCATTCTCTATACTATATGAGTGATCTTCTGTCATCATAAATGAAGTTGGGTTTTCAATATAATTAATTCCAACTTCTGTTAATTTTACAACTCCATATTGTTCAATCTCTTTTTTAATAAAATTAACTACTAAAACTTGACGAATAAGTGCCATCCAATAAGACGCTACTTTGTCTTTACCTACTCCAAAAAAGGGTTGTAAATGAGTTTTATGAGAAGTAAGTAAAGCATTTTCTTTACCAATTATAGTATTTACTACTTCTTTAGATTTATACTGTTGTAAAGTATCTTTAACTACTTTTAAAAGTTTTATAACATCTTCTTTTGCCTCATGTTTTTTCTTCGGGTTTCTAGAGTTGTCATCCATATCAGCACCATCACCGGTTATAGCGTCAAACTCTTCACCAAAATAATGCAATAAATATTTACGCCTGTTCATTGACGTTTCGGCATAACCGACAACTTCTTGTAACAATGCATGTCCAATTTCTTGTTCTGCAATTGGCTTACTAGCCATAAATTTCTCCAACTTCTCTATATCCTTGTATGCATAAAATGCCAAACAATGTCCTTCTCCATCATCTCTACCTGCTCTACCAGTTTCTTGATAATAGCTCTCTAAACTTTTTGGTATATCATGATGAATTACAAAACGTACATCTGGTTTATCAATTCCCATTCCAAAAGCAATAGTTGCAACAACTACGTCACAATCTTCCATCAAAAACATATCTTGATGTCTTACTCTTGTTTTAGCATCTAAACCAGCATGATAAGGAACCGCTTTAATACCATTTACTTGAAGAATTTGAGAAATTTCTTCAACCTTTTTTCGACTTAAACAATAGATAATTCCAGATTTCCCTTCTCTTTGCTTTACAAAACGAATAATATCTTTTTCAACTTCTTTTGTTTTTGGTCTCACTTCATAAAATAAATTGGCTCTATTAAATGAAGCTTTAAATCTATTTGCGTCTTGAATTCCTAAGGTTTTTAAAATATCCTCTTGTACTTTCTCTGTTGCAGTTGCTGTTAAACAAATAACAGGAACGTTGTCTATTGCTTTGATTATATGCTTTAAATTTCTATATTCTGGTCTAAAATCATGACCCCATTCAGAAATACAATGCGCTTCATCTATGGCAACAAAAGAAATTGTTTGCGTTCTTAAAAAAGTAACATATTCTTCTTTTATTAAAGACTCAGGAGCTACATATAATAGCTTTGTTATTCCGCTTGCAATGTCCTCTTTAACCTGGTTTACTTCTGTTTTATTCAGGGAAGAATTTAAAACATGAGCAACTCCATGTTCCTCAGATATACCTCTAATAGCATCTACTTGATTTTTCATCAATGCAATTAAAGGAGAAACGACAATTGCAGTACCTTCTGCCATTAATGCTGGTAATTGGTAACAGAGAGACTTACCACCACCAGTAGGCATAATTACGAAAGTATTTTGATCGTTAACTATACTTTTTATAACCTGTTCTTGTAACCCCTTAAACTTATTAAATCCAAAAAACTTTTTTAGAGGACTATGTAAATCCATATATAATTATTCATTTATTATTAAAGAAATAGTAAACCTATTCCTATATAGTTTCAAGAAACTTTTTTTTATAGTAAATTTGCCTTTTTCGTATATATAAAGATATAACTTTTTTTATTGTGATAAAACATAAAAGCTTGAAAGATAATTCTAACATTATTGCAAATGCAAAAAGAACAATTTTAGCAGAAAGCAATGCGATCGCTAATTTAGCAAATTTTATAGATTCAGCTTTTGAAGAAGCTGTTAAATTTATTCATAAATCAAAAGGAAGGGTAATTGTAACGGGTATTGGCAAAAGTGCTAATATTGCTACAAAAATTGTTGCAACATTTAATTCGACAGGTACTCCTGCTGTTTTTATGCATGCTGCAGACGCAATTCATGGAGATTTAGGAAATGTTTTAGAAGATGATGTAGTTATTTGTATTTCTAAAAGTGGAAATACTCCTGAAATAAAAGTATTAGTTCCACTAATAAAAAATTACGGAAATAAAATCATCGCCATTACTGGCAATGTAGATTCTTTTTTAGGTAAAAATGCTAATTTCCCTCTAAATACTTTTGTAGAAAAAGAAGCTTGCCCTAACAATTTAGCACCAACAACAAGTACGACTGCACAATTAGTGATGGGTGATGCTTTAGCAGTTTGTTTATTAGAGTTAAAAGGATTTACAAGCAAAGATTTTGCGAAATATCATCCCGGAGGAGCTTTGGGAAAACGGTTGTATCTGAGAGTTTCAGATTTAATAAAAAACAATGAGTTACCTCAAGTATCAGAAAATGATTCTGTTGTTAAAGTAATTGTTGAGATTTCAGAAAAACGCTTAGGAGTTACAGCAGTAATTAAAGATGATGAAATTATTGGTATTATTACTGATGGTGACCTTAGAAGAATGTTAAGTAAAACAACTGAAATAAATAACTTTACAGCTAAAGATATTATGGGTAACAACCCTAAAATAATTCATGAAAATGCAATGGCTATTGAAGCATTAGAAGCTTTAGAAAACAATAGTATTACTCAAATTTTAGTTACAGATGACACTAATAAATATGTAGGAGTTGTACATTTGCATGATTTAATTAAAGAGGGAATTTTCTAATGGCAGAGCAACAAAAAGAAATGTCTTTTTTAGGGCATTTAGAAGAGCTAAGGTGGCATTTAGTAAGAAGTGCAGCTGCTATTTTTATACTAGCAATTGTGTTTTTTATATTTGCTGAGCAAGTTTATGATCATTTTTTATTGGCACATATACAACCAGACTTTATTACGTATCAATTATTTTGTGATTTTTTTAATTTATTTCACATGGATAGTGCATTTTGTAACGTAACATTTGCTGATACAAAGCTTCAAAGTATAAAAGTTACATCACAATTAATGAACTCTATTTGGTCTTCATTAATATTAGGTGTTATTGTTTCTTTCCCTTATATTTTATGGGAAATTTGGCGTTTTATATCTCCAGGTTTAACTAAAAAAGAAATTAAAAAATCTAGAGGTTTTATATTTATTGCATCACTTCTATTTTTTATTGGAGTATTATTTAGTTTTTATATAATTGCACCAATATCTGTTCATTTCTTATACAACTATCAAATCACAGATGCTATTGTAAATAGTTTTACTTTAGAATCACATATAGGACTAATAACCAACATGTTGTTAGGTGTTTCAATATTATTTGAACTACCAGTTTTAATTTATTTTTTAACAAAAATTGGATTAGTATCACCCGAATTTTTAAAGAAATACAGAAAACATGCTTTAGTTTTTGTGTTAATTTTAGCAGCAATCATAACACCTCCAGATGTTGCAAGTCAAGTTATAGTTACAATCCCAATTCTTATTTTGTATGAAATAAGTATAATAGTTTCAAGAAGAGTTATTAAAAAACAACAAAGAGATGCCAACAAAAGTTAAAGAGTTTAATGAGTATCGTCAAAAAATGAACGATAAAATTTTAGCTTCAGATAATAAAGTTATTAAAAGAATTTTTAATTTAGATACCAATGCTTTTAAAGAAGGTCATCTTCCTGTAAAAACAAAAGAGCTATTAGGTTTAGTTGCTTCAACAGTATTAAGATGTGATGATTGCGTACAATATCATTTAGAATCTGCAATGAAAAACGGAGTTACTAAAGAAGAAATGATGGAAACCATGTCAATCGCTAACTTAATTGGTGGTACAATTGTAATTCCGCATTTAAGAAGAGCTTTTGAATACTGGGAATTACTTGAAGCAGATGTATAATTATTTAGCTGTTTAATCCCATAATTGAGAACAAGCTTTATGAACATATTAAGACTTTAAAACATTCTAATTACTATTTTTACAAGGCAATTTAAACAATTAAGCGATTACACAATCACACATCTGAAAAAAACATGATTTTAAGAGCAGAAAACATTCAAAAAATTTACGGAAGCAGAAAAGTTGTACAAGACATTTCTTTAGAGGTTAAACAGGGTGAAATTATTGGACTTTTGGGTCCGAATGGAGCAGGAAAAACAACTTCTTTCTATATGATTGTTGGAATGGTAAAACCAAACGCCGGTAAAATTTTCTTAAATGACGAAGATATAACGGAGGATGCCATGTACAAGCGCGCTCAAAAAGGAATTGGTTATTTAGCGCAAGAAGCATCTGTTTTTAGAAAATTATCTGTAGAAGATAATATTATGTCTGTTTTACAATTTACAAACTTATCTAAAAAAGCACAAAAGATAAAGTTAGAATCATTAATTGAAGAGTTTAATATTGGTCATGTTCGTAAAAATAGAGGCGATTTACTTTCTGGAGGAGAAAGGCGAAGAACAGAAATCGCACGTTGTTTAGCATCTGACCCTAAATTTATTTTATTAGATGAACCTTTTGCTGGAGTAGACCCTATTGCTGTTGAAGATATCCAAAGTATTGTTGCACAATTAAAAAACAAAAATATTGGTATTTTAATTACAGATCACGATGTTCAAGCAACCTTAGCAATTACTGACAAAACCTATTTAATGTACAATGGAAGTATCTTAAAAGAAGGAACTCCTGAAGAATTAGCAGCAGATGAAATGGTGCGTAAAGTTTATTTAGGTACAGATTTCGAACTTAAGAAGAAGAAAAAATTTACAAATTAATCTTTATTTCTTTTTGAAATATAAAAATAAAAGCACACTCCTTTTTTATTGTCTTCCCTTTTATCTAGATGTATCTTACCCCCTAGTCTATTAATGATAGACTTTACAGTTGTTAAGCCAATACCTGTATTATTGTTATCAGTACTTTCTAAAGTTTCAAACATTTGAAATACTTTATCTCTATATTCTTTTTCAATTCCTGGACCATTATCCATATAAGTAAAATGATATTCTTCTTCTTCTTCTTTAAAAAGCACATCAATTACAACTTTTTTTTCATCACAAAATTTTCTTGAATTAGAAATTAAATTTTGAAAAATCTGAAGAATTCCAATTTTAGAACTACTGATTTCCAGATTTAAATTTTCAGAATTCAATGAAATTTTATTCTCAAAATCATTGTTAGCAATAATACTTTCTAAAAGATCTTTTAAATTAAAGTTTTTGTAAATAATATTTTCACTAGTTACTTTAGTATATTTTAAAATTTCATTTACTAGATTATCCATATAAATAATTCTGTTAGAAATTAAGTTTACGTAATCTTCGACTTTAGTATCTTGATAAATTTTTAAGTGATCTTCTTTTAAAACATCTAACAAAAAGTTAACTCCATTAATTGGTGATTTTAAATCATGAGTAAGTCGATATGCAAAATCATTTAATTGCTCGTTTAACTTTAAATTTTCCTTATTAGACTCTGCTAATTCTTTATTTTTTTTTCTTAATTCTAAAAGGGTAACTACTTGTTTTGCTAATAATTTTAAACTTTCTTTTTGATTCTCGTTAAGCTCCTTTGGCTCAGTATCTATAACACATAAAGTTCCTAAAGGATAACCTTCTGAACTATTTAATGGCGCTCCAGCATAAAAAGAAATATTAGGAATATCAGTTGTTAATGGATTCTTACTAAAACGCTCATCTTTTGAAGCATCATTTACAATAAATAATTCATCCGGTTTTAATATACCATGAGCACAAAAAGAGACATCTCTCGAAGTTTGTTTTGAGTTTAATCCATGATTAGATTTAAACCATTGCCTATCTTCATCAATAATAGAAACAAGTGCAATAGGAGTATTACAAATACCTGAAGCAATTTTTGTAATAGCATCAAATTCTTTTTCTGGTAAGGTATCTAAAATGTTATAACTATTTAAATTCTCTAATCTTTCTGCTTCATTTGAGGGGATATTAGCTGGTATCATGGAATTTATTTTGAAATATTTATTTTTTTATTAGTGATAAAGAAACGTATAATATAATAATAATTGGTACAGAAAGAATATGAATTGTTAAAATTAATAGTAATGAAGATAAGAGGAAAATATATTTAACAATATTTTTTTTAAAGGAGTAATCTTTAAACTTTAAAGAAAACAAATGCAATTCTGCATTCATCAGATAACTTAAAAGAAATGTTAGGCCAATTAAGAAATAATTATTTTTGATTAAATTTTCAACAAATTCAATCTCTGTATACTGAAGAATTAAAGGTAAAGAAAGAATAAACAAAGACATTGCAGGTGTAGGTAAACCTATAAAAGAGTCTGTTTGTCTAGTGTCAATATTAAATTTTGCTAATCTAAAACCTGCTGCTAATGTTAGTATTAAACCAATTAAAGGCACATCTAATATCTGCACAGCAGAATTCATAAAGGTTGGCTTATCCATTAAGTTATCTTGTAATAACTTATACATGACAATACCTGGTACAACACCACTTGTAACCATATCAGCTAAAGAATCTAATTGTTTCCCTAATTCTCCAGAAACATTTAGCAACCTAGCTACAAACCCATCAAAAAAGTCTAAAACAATTCCAATACAAACAAGTAATGCAGCAATATTATAATTACCATTCACTGCAAAAATTACTGCTACAGTTCCTGATAGGAGGTTTCCTAATGTAATATAATTTGGAATTTGTTTAACTATGCTCATTTATAAATAGAATTTAAGGGCTAAAATAAGAAATCAAAATTTGTTAGTTTTCTAATTCATAAAATTTATGTCATATTTGTGGAAATAAAATTCTATGCCAGTTTTTACTTCAAATTTTTTACCCACAATTCCTTTTAGAAATAGTCATTTTAACACAATGTACCGACCTCTTTTTATGAAAGATACTGCAACCTATTCAAGAAAAAGAATTACAACTTGGGATCATGATTTTTTTGATTTAGATTTTTCTTTTACTGGTTCAGAAACCTTGGTTTTATTAATTCATGGTTTAGAAGGAAGCTCAGATTCTAAATACATGGCAGCAAACACGAATCACCTAAACTGCAAAGGATTAGATACCGTATGTTTTAACTTAAGAGGTTGTAGTGGTGAAGATAATTTACAACTTGCAACTTATCATAGCGGAAAAACTGAAGATGTAAGTTTTGTTGTGGATCATTTATTAGAAAATTACAGCTATAAAAATATTATAATTATTGGTTTTAGTTTAGGAGGAAATTTAACACTAAAATATCTAGGTGAAAAAGGTGAAAATATTTCACCATTAATTAAAGGAGGAATTGCAGTTTCTGTACCTATAGATATAGCTTCTGCAGAATTAGAAATGGATAAATTAAAAAATAAACTATATATAGAAATGTTTTTTAAAACAATGAAAAATAAAGTTTTAGAAAAGGCTTTTAAATTTCCAGAATATAATTTAGACCAAGAAAAACTTTTTAAAGCTACAAAATTTAAACATTTAGAACATTTATATACGGTACCTGTATTTGGTTTTAAAAGTCCTGAAGATTATTGGAAAAAAGCAAGTTCTAAACCGTATCTTTTAAATATTAAAAGACCCACTTTATTAATCAATGCAAAAGATGACACTTTTTTATCAAGGAAATGTTTCCCATATGAAGAAGCAGAAAACTCAGAATTTTTCTTTTTTGAAGAAACAAAATTTGGTGGTCATGTTGGTTTTATGACCTCTTTTAAACCTCTAGAAAATAGATGGCTAGAGTTTAGAATTGCACGTTTCATTAAAGAAAATATTCAAATAGATATTTTGTAAACAATATCTTCCAAAAACTATAGTTATTTTAGTATGTTTTTAGATATTTGTTACCATTAACTTTCGATATTTGTGAAGAACAGAATATTCCTTTTTTTATTTGTTTTACCGCTTTTTTTAAATGCGCAATCTTTTAGAAATTACTCCAATGAATTTTTAAATATTGGTGTAGATGCTGCTGGTTTAGGAAAGAGTAAAGCTGTTGTTGCAACTACAAATAATGTAAATGCTATTTACTGGAACCCAGCAGGACTGGTGGGTATCGAAGATTATCAAGGTTCTTTAATGCATGCTTCATATTTTGCAGGAATAGCTAATTACAATCACGCTGCTTTTGCAATGCCTATAGATTCTAAAAGTGCTATTGGAATTTCAATAATTCGTTTTGGTGTTGATGATATTTTAAATACCACTGAATTAATTGATAGTCAAGGAAACATAGATTTTAATAGGATTAGTTTATTTTCTACTGCAGATTATGCCTTTAATTTTGCATACGCTAGAAATTTACTTTTTAAAGATGTTAATTTTGGTGTAAACGCAAAAATCGTGAGAAGAATTATTGGTGATTTTGCTTCTTCTTGGGGTTTTGGTTTTGACGCAGGTATTCAGTTTGAAAGAAATAATTGGAAGTTTGGAATCATGGCAAGAGACATTACAACTACTTTTAATAGTTGGGCAATTAATGAAGATGAGTTTAATAAAATTAAAGATGCGATTCCTGGACAAAATCAAGAATTACCAGAAACTACAGAAATAACAAAACCAAAAATACAAGTAGGTGTAGCCAAAGAGTTTAAGATTGGACGATTTTTCAACTTACAAACAGAAGTCGATTTAAATATTCGTTTTGAGCAAACCAATGACATTTTTTCTTCAAATATTGCTAGTATAGATCCTGCTGTTGGTTTTCAATTAGATTATGATCAACTTGTCTATCTTCGTTTAGGAGTTGGTAATTTTCAATACATCACAGAATTCGATAATTCAAAATCACTCTCTTTACAACCAAATTTTGGTTTAGGTTTTAACTATCAAGGCATTCAAGTAGATTATGCTTTAACTAATATCGGTAGTGTTGGTAATGCTTTATTTTCAAATATTTTTTCAATAACAATTGATTATAGTTTTTTTAGAAACTAAGCCCTATGAAAAAAAAATACATACTCCTTCTCTTCTTCTTCGTATTCATAAAATCGTTTTATGCACAAGTAAACCTTTCTGTATATTCTGAAGTTAGCATTGTTACTGCTGGACCAGGAACAGAACTGTATGAAGCATTTGGCCATTCTGCTATCAGAATTAAAGATCCTGTTTTAGGATTAGATTTAATTTATAATTATGGAATGTTTGATTTTAATACTCCTAATTTTTATTCAAACTTTACAAAAGGAAATCTTTTATATAATTTAGGAAGATATAAATTCGAATACTTCTTAGCTGGCTATAAAAAAGATAAGAGATGGGTAAAACAACAAGTTCTAAACCTAAATCAAAAAGAAAAGCAATCGTTTTTCATGTATTTAGAAAACAATGTCTTACCTGTAAATGCTTCTTATTCTTATGATCCTTATTTTAATAATTGTGCCACAAAATTAAGAGACATTACCACTTCTATTTTAGGTGATAAGCTTAATTTTAGTGATAAAAACCTTGATAGAAATTTTTCTTTTAGACAATTAATGGATAAAGAAATTCCTTGGAATACCTGGGGAAGTTTCGGAATTAATTTAGCTTTAGGAAGTAAATTAGATCAAAATGCAGCTTTTACACAATACATGTATTTACCTGATTACGTGTATTCTATTTTTAAAAATAGCACTTTATTTATTCAAAATCAACCTGAAAAATTAATTAAGAGAGAAGATATTTTATTAGATTTTAAAGAATTAAAACAAGAAATCTCAATATATAATCCATTTCTAATATTTAGTATCATTTCTTTAATAGGACTCTTTTTAACCTATATTGACTTCAAAAACAAAAAAAGATCAAAATGGTTGGATTTCATCTTACTGCTCACTACAGGAATTGTAGGTGTTTTAATCGTTTTTCTTTGGTTCTTTACAGACCACTCTACTACGCCAAATAACTTCAACTTTTTGTGGGCATTTGCGCCTAATTTAATTATTGCCTTTTTAATTTTTAGACAACAGCAACAAAAGTGGTTGAAGTATTACTTTAAATTTTCACTTTTACTACTTATTGTCATTCCAATTCTTTGGATTGTAAAAATTCAATTATTTCCAATTGCTATAATACCTTTATTAATTTTATTGTTTACTAGGTATCTATTTTTATCAAAAAGCATGAAATAGTTTAATCTTCTTCATTTTTTGACAAAATTAGTAGCTTTTTTTGGCTGAAAATTCTACATTTGATACAATTAATTTTTAGTATCAAGTTAAAACGAATCTCACACAAATTTGCATGAATCATTAAAATTCGTGCATTTTTAATCTACATACTCATCAACCATGAACAAACAAATTATAGAATGTGTACCTAACATTAGTGAAGGTAGAGACATTAATAAAATAAATATCATTGCTAACATTGTAAAAACTGTTGAAGGTGTAAAATTACTGGATATAGATCCAGGAAAAGCTACTAACAGAACTGTAATTACATTTGTTGGCGAACCCAAAAATGTTATTGAAGCTGCTTTTAGATTAATTAAAAAAGCTTCTGAATTAATAGACATGAGCAAACAAACTGGAGAACACCCTCGTTTTGGAGCTACAGATGTTTGTCCTTTGGTGCCAATTGCAAATATATCTATGGAAGAAACTGCAAAATTCGCACATCAATTAGGGAAAAGAGTTGGTGAAGAATTAGGTATTTCTGGTTATTTCTACGAAAATGCAGCAACTTCTGATGAACGTAAAAACCTAGCAACAATTAGATCAGGAGAATATGAAGGCTTAAAAGAAAAGTTATCAAAATCAACTTGGAAACCAGATTTTGGACCAACAGAATTCAATCAACAAATAATTTCATCAGGAGTTACCGCAATTTCTGCCCGAGATTTTTTAATTGCGTATAACGTAAATTTAAACTCAACTTCTGCAAGACGTGCAAATGCAATTGCTTTTGACAACCGTGAAAACGGAAGAGCTAAATTGGTTGATGGGAAAAAAGTACTGGATAAAGATGGAAATCCTGAAAGAATTCCTGGTAAATTAAAAGCTGTAAAAGGAATTGGTTGGTTTATAGATGAATATGGAATTGCGCAAATTTCGTACAACTTAACCAACATCACAATTACGTCTATGCATAAAGCATTTTACGAAACATGTATTTCTGCAATGGAAAGAGGCTTGCGTGTAACAGGATCAGAATTGGTCGGTTTAGTTCCTTTACAAGCCATGTTAGATGCCGCAGATTTTTATCTAAAAAAACAAGAACGTTCTTTAGGAATTAGTGAAAGTGAGAAAATAAAAATTGCCATAAAATCTTTAGGGTTAGACGATTTAAAGCCTTTTAATCCGCAAGAGAGAATCATAGAATATGTGATGAATGCCGATGCAGACAAAAAGTTAATTGACTTTACTGTGAAGGATTTTGCTGAAGAAACAGCCTCAGAATCTATGGCTCCAGGAGGTGGAAGTATTGCTGCTTATGTAGGTACTTTAGGTGTTTCTTTGGGAACTATGGTTGCCAATCTTTCTGCGCACAAAGCAGGTTGGGATGCTAAATGGGAATATTTTTCTGATTGGGCAGAAAAAGGTCAACAATACAAAAATGATTTGTTGTTTTTGGTTGATGAAGATACCAACGCTTTTAATAAAATTATTGACGGATTTAGAATGCCTAAAACTAATGATGAAGAAATTAAAGTTAGACAGCAAACAATTGAAGACGCTACAAAATATGCAACTGAAATTCCGTTTAAAGTCATGGAAACTGCTTATAATTCTATTGAAGTAATGTTAGAAATGATGAAAAACGGACTGCAAAATTCTCTTTCTGATGGTGGTGTTGGCGTTTTATGTGCTAAAACTGCGGTTACTGGCGCATATTTTAACGTTCGTATAAATGCAAAAGACATCAAAGACAGAACTTTTGCCAAAGAAATACTAACGAAATCCGAAGATATTTATCAAAAAACCATTCGTTTAGAGCATGAAATGATGGAGATTATTAATAAAAATATTTAATTTAATTTAATTTGGGCGTTCTTTTAAAAGTTAAAATAAAAAAAATTTAACTTTGAAAAGTCAGGCTTTCCATTATATCTTTTGCTATAAAGTAAAAAGATGCTATTTCAATCCTTAACGCAACTTGTTTATTATGAACATTGAAAACCTACAAATTATAGCGTATGAGAAAGCATTCGCAAAAGATTTTTATGATTTAAATGTAGCGTGGTTAAAAAAATATTTTTACGTAGAACCTTATGATGAAAAAGTTTTAAGCGATCCAAAAAAATATGTTATTGATCCTGGAGGCTTTATCTTTTTCGCAAAGTATCATAATAAAATTGTCGGAGTTATAGCACTCATTAACCAAAAAACTTTTTTCGAATTGAGTAAAATGGCTGTTTTACCTGAATATCAAGGTTTAAAAATTGGTTTAAGTCTGATGAATTTCTGTGTAGAATTTGCAAAAAATCAACAATGGAAAAGTATTACGTTGTATTCTCACAGAAAATTAGTTCCTGCAATAAACTTATATAAAAAAGTAGGCTTTAAAGAAGT